>NZ_DKJF01000113.1:21936-38081 GCF_002454615.1 Pseudomonas sp. UBA6699 | reverse complement strand
CGTCGGCGCCGGCGTCGTAGCCAAAATCATCGAGTAATCTCTCGACCGATTGAAAAAAACCCCCGCTCAGCGGGGGTTTTTTTTATTGGGTTGACACTAAATGGGGGCGTCTATAGAATCACGCCTCCTTTTAGCGGGCGTAGTGCGTCCGTTGGGAACAGCCTGGAGTCTGAAATCCAATGCAAAATCAGCAAATCCGTATCAGGTTGAAGGCTTTCGACCATCGCCTGATCGACCAATCCACCCAGGAAATCGTGGAAACCGCGAAACGTACTGGTGCACAAGTGCGTGGTCCAATTCCACTGCCTACCCGCAAAGAGCGTTTCACCGTTCTGGTTTCGCCGCACGTCAACAAAGACGCGCGTGACCAGTACGAGATCCGCACTCATAAGCGTGTTCTGGACATCGTCCAGCCAACGGATAAAACCGTTGACGCGCTGATGAAGCTTGATCTGGCGGCAGGTGTGGAAGTACAGATCAGCCTCGGCTAAGACTTCGGTCTAGTCGTGTAACGCTCTGAAATGGGCGGCCATAGCGGGTGAAAGCCCCGTACACTCATGAGGTTTACAACATGACTATTGGTGTAATCGGTCGCAAGTGCGGTATGACCCGCATTTTCACCGAAGAAGGTGTCTCCATTCCGGTCACGGTCATTGAGATCGAGCCGAATCGCGTCACCCAGTTCAAAACTGAAGAAACCGATGGCTACCGTGCAGTGCAAGTCACTGTCGGCGAGCGTCGTGCTTCGCGTGTGACTGCCGCTCAGGCAGGCCACTTCGCCAAGGCCAACGTTGCCGCTGGTCGCGGTGTTTGGGAGTTCCGTCTTGAAGAAGGCGATTTCCAGGCTGGCGATCTGATCAAAGCTGAACTCTTCACTGCAGGCCAGCTGGTTGACGTTACTGGTCAGTCCAAAGGTAAAGGCTTTGCCGGTACCATCAAGCGCTGGAACTTCCGTGGTCAGGACAACACCCACGGTAACTCCGTGTCGCACCGTGTTCCTGGTTCCATCGGCCAGTGCCAGACTCCTGGTCGTGTGTTCAAGGGCAAGAAAATGTCCGGTCACATGGGCGCCGAGCGCGTGACTGTTCAGTCCCTGGAAGTAGTTCGCGTAGACGCTGAACGCAACCTGCTGCTGATCAAAGGTGCCGTACCTGGCGCTACTGGTGGCGACGTGGTTGTACGTCCAGCTGTCAAGGCTCGCGGTTAAGGGGAAACTGACATGCAACTTAATGTAAATGACGCTCAGGCGATCGAAGTTTCCGAACTGACTTTCGGTGGCGAATTCAACGAGACGCTGGTTCACCAAGCAGTCGTGGCCTACATGGCTGGCGGCCGTCAGGGTACCAAGCAGCAGAAGACCCGTTCCGACGTGGCTGGTGGCGGTAAGCGCCCATGGCGTCAGAAGGGTACTGGCCGTGCTCGTGCTGGTACCACTCGTGGTCCGATCTGGCGTGGCGGTGGTGTAACCTTCGCAGCTCGCCCTCAAGATCACTCGCAGAAGCTCAACAAGAAGATGTACCGCGCAGCACTGCGCTCCATCCTCGCTGAGCTGGTGCGTAGCGACCGTCTGGTCGTGGTTCAGGACTTCGCTGTTGAAGCGCCAAAAACCAAAGATCTGCTGAACAAGCTGAACGGCATGGGTCTGAGCGATGTTTTGATCGTTTCCGACGCTGTTGATCAGAACCTGTACCTGGCTGCTCGTAACCTGCCGCACGTCGATGTACGTGACGTACAAGGTTCCGACCCGGTCAGTCTGATCGCATACGAGAAAGTGTTGATCACTGTCTCGGCCGTGAAGAAATTCGAGGAGCTGCTGGGATGAACCAGGAACGCGTATTCAAAGTCCTCCTTGGCCCGCACGTTTCCGAGAAGGCTACCGTTCTGGCTGAGAAAAAAGGCCAGTTCGTATTCAAGGTTGCTACCGATGCAACCAAGCTGGAAATCAAGAAAGCTGTCGAAGGCCTGTTCAACGTAAAAGTTGAAAACGTGTCGACTGTTAACGTTCTGGGTAAAACCAAGCGTACCGCACGTGGTCTGGGCAAGCGTAATGACTGGAAGAAGGCGATCGTCTCCCTTCAGCCAGGCCAAGATCTCGATTTCAGCAGCAGTGCTGAGTAAGGAAGGGGTGCATCATGGCAATCGTTAAATGCAAACCGACTTCCCCTGGCCGCCGTTTCGTGGTCAAGGTGGTCAACAAGGAGCTGCACAAAGGCGCTCCTCACGCACCGCTGATCGAGAAAAAATCGAAGTCTGGTGGTCGTAACAACAATGGCCGCATTACCACTCGTCACGTTGGTGGTGGTCATAAGCAGCATTACCGTCTGGTCGACTTCCGTCGCAACGACAAAGATGGCATCCCAGCCACTGTCGAGCGTATCGAATACGACCCGAACCGTACTGCTCACATCGCCCTGCTGTGCTACGCAGACGGTGAGCGTCGCTACATCATCGCCCCTAAAGGCGTGAGCGCTGGCGACCAGCTGATCGCAGGTGCACTGGCCCCAATCAAGGCCGGTAACTCCCTGCAGCTGCGCAACATTCCAGTAGGTAGCACCATCCACGGCATCGAACTGAAGCCGGGTAAAGGTGCACAGATCGCTCGTTCCGCTGGTGCTTCGGCTCAGCTGATCGCTCGCGAAGGTGTCTACGTGACCCTGCGTCTGCGCTCTGGTGAAATGCGTAAAGTCCTGGCTGAGTGCCGTGCGACCCTGGGCGAAGTCTCGAACTCCGAGCACAGCCTGCGTTCGCTGGGTAAAGCTGGTGCCAAACGCTGGCGCGGCGTTCGCCCAACCGTTCGTGGTGTTGCCATGAACCCGGTTGACCACCCACACGGTGGTGGTGAAGGTCGTACCTCCGGTGGTCGTCATCCGGTATCGCCATGGGGCTTCCCAACCAAGGGTGCTAAAACCCGTGGTAATAAGCGTACCGACAACATGATCGTCCGTCGTCGCAAGTAACTAGAGGGATACGACAGTGCCACGTTCTCTGAAAAAAGGTCCTTTTATCGATCTTCACCTGCTGAAGAAGGTCGAAGTGGCGGTGGAGAAGAATGATCGCAAGCCAGTTAAAACCTGGTCGCGTCGTTCGATGATCCTGCCACAAATGGTCGGTCTGACCATCGCGGTACACAACGGTCGTCAACATGTCCCAGTTCTGGTGAACGAAGACATGGTCGGCCACAAACTGGGCGAGTTCGCCGGTACCCGCACCTATCGCGGGCACGTGGCTGACAAGAAAGCCAAGCGTTAAGGGGTAAGGAAATGGAAGTAGCCGCTAAGTTGTCGGGCGCTCGAATCTCCGCCCAGAAAGCCCGCTTGGTCGCCGACCAGATCCGCGGGAAGAAGGTGGGCGAAGCGCTCAACCTGTTGGCCTTCAGCAGCAAAAAAGCTGCTGAAATCATGAAGAAAGTCCTCGAGTCGGCCGTAGCCAACGCCGAACACAACGAAGGCGCAGACGTTGATGACCTGAAGGTCTCCACCGTCTTCGTCAACGAAGGGCGTTCGCTGAAGCGCATCATGCCACGTGCCAAAGGCCGTGCTGATCGCATCGTCAAGCGGTCTTGCCATATCACTGTCAAGGTTGCGGACAAGTAACGGAGTCGATCAGATGGGTCAGAAAGTACATCCCACTGGCATTCGCCTGGGAATCGTCAAGGAGCACACCTCCGTCTGGTACGCAGACGGTGCTACTTACGCAGATTACCTGTTGAAGGATCTGAAAACGCGTGAGTACCTCCAAGACAAACTAAAAAGCGCGTCCGTAAGCCGTATCGATATTCATCGTCCGGCTCAAACTGCACGCATCACCATCCACACCGCTCGTCCAGGTATCGTTATCGGGAAGAAAGGTGAAGATGTCGAGAAGCTGCGTCAGGACCTGACCAAGCAGATGGGTGTGCCTGTGCACATCAACATCGAAGAGATCCGCAAGCCGGAACTCGACGCTATGCTGGTTGCGCAGAGCGTAGCTCAGCAGCTGGAACGCCGCGTAATGTTCCGTCGCGCCATGAAGCGCGCCGTACAGAACGCCATGCGTATTGGTGCCAAGGGCATCAAGATCCAGGTGAGCGGTCGTCTCGGCGGTGCTGAGATTGCTCGTACCGAGTGGTATCGCGAAGGTCGTGTGCCGCTGCACACCCTGCGTGCCGATATCGACTACAACACCTACGAAGCTCACACCACTTACGGTGTGATCGGTGTGAAGGTTTGGATCTTCAAAGGCGAAGTGATTGGTGGTCGCCAAGAAGAACTGAAACCACAAGCACCAGCGCCTCGTAAAAAAGCTGCTAAGTAAGGGGTACGCCAAATGTTGCAACCAAAGCGTACAAAATTCCGCAAGCAGATGACTGGCCACAACCGTGGTCTGGCACTGCGCGGTAGCAAAGTCAGCTTCGGCGAATTCGCCCTGAAAGCTGTTGCTCGCGGTCGCCTCACCGCTCGCCAGATCGAGTCCGCACGTCGTGCGCTGACCCGTCACGTTAAGCGTGGCGGCAAGATCTGGATCCGTGTGTTCCCGGACAAGCCGATCTCCAAGAAGCCTCTCGAGGTTCGTATGGGTAAAGGTAAGGGTTCCGTGGAGTACTGGGTTGCCCAGATCCAGCCAGGCAAAGTCCTGTACGAGATCGAGGGTGTTTCTGAAGAGCTGGCGCGCGAAGCTTTCGCCCTGGCTGCTGCAAAGCTGCCTCTCGCCACCTCCTTTGTTAAGCGGACGGTGATGTGATGAAAGCGAATGAACTTCGTGAAAAATCGGCACAGCAACTGAACGAGCAACTGCTCGGCTTGCTGCGCGACCAGTTCAATCTGCGTATGCAGAAAGCAACTGGCCAGTTGGGGCAGTCGCACCTGCTCTCGCAAGTTAAGCGTGACATCGCTCGCGTGAAAACTGTGCTCAACCAGCAGGCAGGTAAGTGATCATGGCTGAAGCTGAAAAAACCGTCCGTACGCTGACTGGCCGTGTCGTCAGCGACAAAATGGACAAGACCATCACCGTTCTGATCGAGCGTCGCGTCAAGCACCCGATCTACGGTAAATACGTTAAGCGTTCGACTAAGCTGCACGCGCACGACGAAACCAACCAGTGCAAAATCGGCGACAAGGTTTCCATTACCGAAACCCGTCCGCTGGCCAAGACCAAGTCCTGGGCACTGGTTGAAGTCCTCGAACGCGCTGTTGAAGTCTAAGGGCTAGGGGTCGGAGAAATTTTATGATTCAGACTCAATCCATGCTCGATGTGGCCGATAACAGCGGCGCTCGTCGCGTCATGTGCATCAAGGTGCTCGGCGGCTCGCACCGCCGCTACGCCGGCATCGGTGACATCATCAAAGTAACCGTCAAGGAAGCAATTCCGCGCGGTAAGGTCAAAAAAGGCCAGGTGATGACTGCTGTTGTCGTCCGTACCCGTCACGGTGTACGTCGCGCTGACGGTTCCATCATTCGTTTCGACGGCAACGCTGCTGTTCTGCTGAACACCAAGCAAGAGCCGATCGGCACTCGCATCTTCGGGCCAGTGACCCGTGAACTTCGTACCGAGAAGTTCATGAAGATCGTCTCGCTCGCCCCTGAAGTGCTGTAAGGAGATCCGACATGCAAAAGATTCGTCGTGACGACGAGATCATCGTGATCGCCGGCAAAGACAAAGGTAAGCGCGGTAAGGTGCTGAAGGTTCTGGCTGATGACCGTCTGGTCATCGGTGGCGTGAACCTGGTCAAGCGTCATACCAAGCCTAACCCGATGGCGGGCGTACAGGGCGGTATCGTCGAGAAAGAAGCGCCTCTGCACGCTTCCAACGTTGCCATCTTCAACGGTGAAACCAACAAGGCTGATCGCGTTGGCTTCAAAGTAGAAGACGGTAAAAAAATTCGTGTCTTCAAGTCGACCCAAAAAGCGGTTGATGCTTGAACACTGCTAGGTAGAAGACCATGGCACGACTGAAAGAGATTTACCGGAACGAAATCGCTCCTAAGCTTAAGGAAGAACTTAAGCTGTCGAACGTGATGGAAGTTCCGCGCGTTACCAAGATCACCCTGAACATGGGTCTGGGCGAAGCGATCGGCGACAAGAAAGTCATCGAGCACGCTGTTGCCGACCTGGAAAAGATCACCGGTCAAAAGCCGGTTGTGACTTTCGCTCGCAAGTCCATCGCTGGTTTCAAAGTCCGCGAAGGCTGGCCGATCGGCGTCAAGGTGACCCTGCGTAGCGACAAGATGTACGAATTCCTGGACCGCCTGCTGGCGATCTCCCTGCCTCGGGTCCGCGACTTCCGCGGCCTGAATGCCAAGTCCTTCGATGGCCGTGGCAACTACAGCATGGGCGTGAAAGAGCAGATCATCTTCCCGGAAATCGACTACGACAAGATCGATGCTCTGCGCGGTTTGGACATCACCCTGACCACCACTGCTCGTTCGGACGACGAAGGCCGCGCTCTGCTGCGTGCTTTCAAGTTCCCGTTCCGCAACTGATTGGAGTAGGAAAATGGCCAAGAAGAGCATGAAAAACCGCGAGCTGAAGCGTCAGCTCACGGTAGCCAAGTTCGCTAAGAAGCGTGCTGAACTGAAAGCGACCATCGTCAACGTCAACGCCTCTCCTGAAGAGCGTTTCGCTGCCGTAGTCGCTCTGCAGAAGCAGCCACGCGACGCTAGCGCTTCGCGCCTGCGCAACCGTTGCCGCCTGACCGGTCGTCCTCACGGTGTATACCGTAAGTTCGGCCTGGGCCGTAACATGCTGCGTCAAGCTGCAATGCGCGGTGACGTACCAGGTCTGGTCAAGGCCTCCTGGTAATCGCTGCAGGCAAGATCCCGGCGCAAGGGGAGCAATCTTCCGACCGCCGGTGACCTTGCCATCAAACAAGCCCCTACATGGGGCTTGTTTCGTTTCTACCTTGTGTCTAGAATGACCGGCTCACCTGAGCCTGGGGTTTTCCCCTGCCTGTTCGGGTGGTTGTGATAGCCGCAAGGCTAATAATTCTTGTATCAGGAGCATCTAGCCCATGAGTATGCAGGACCCGTTAGCGGACATGCTAACTCGCATCCGTAATGCCCAGATGGCTGAAAAGTCCGTCGTAAGCATGCCTTCCTCCACCCTGAAGGTCGCGGTTGCCAAAGTTCTGAAAGACGAAGGTTACATCGCTGGCTACCAGGTAACTGGTGAGGCCAAGCCTTCCCTGTCGATCGAACTGAAGTATTTCGAAGGCCGTCCGGTCATCGAAGAACTGAAGCGCTCCAGCCGTCCAGGCCTGCGCCAGTACAAGTCCGTCGCAGAGCTGCCGAAAGTACGTGGCGGTCTGGGCGTGTCTATCGTCTCCACCAACAAAGGTGTGATGACTGATCGCGCTGCGCGCGCTGCCGGTGTCGGCGGCGAAGTTCTGTGCACAGTGTTCTAAGGGGAGATAGGCATGTCTCGCGTCGCTAAGAACCCCGTTAAGCTGCCAGCAGGCGTCGAAGTCAAATTCGCCGGCCAGCAGCTTTCGGTGAAGGGTGCCAAAGGCACTCTCGAACTGAACGTTCACTCGTCTGTTGAAGTTACCGAAGAATCTGGCGAGCTGCGTTTCGTCGCTCGCAACGGTGACCAGCAAGCTCGCGCCATGGCCGGTACCACCCGCGCTCTGGTGAACAACATGGTCCAAGGCGTAAGCCAAGGCTTCGAGCGCAAGCTCCAGCTGGTCGGTGTTGGTTACAAGGCACAGGCTAAAGGCACCGTCCTGAACCTGGCTCTGGGCTTCTCGCACCCAGTGGACTACGAACTGCCAGCCGGTATCACCGCTGAAACCCCAAGCCAGACCGACATCCTGATCAAGGGTATCGACAAGCAGCTGGTGGGTCAGGTGGCCGCTGAAATCCGCGACTTCCGTCCGCCAGAGCCTTACAAAGGTAAAGGTGTGCGTTACGCGGACGAAGTAGTCCGTCGTAAAGAAGCCAAGAAGAAGTAGGGCCTAGTAAATGACCGACAAAAAAGTTATTCGACTGCGTCGCGCTCGCAAAGCACGTCTCAAGATGCACGAACTCGAAGTCGTGCGCCTGTGCGTGTTCCGCTCCTCGCAGCACATCTACGCCCAGGTCATTTCGGCCGACGGCAGCAAGGTTCTGGCAAGCGCCTCGACCTTGGACAAAGAACTGCGTGATGGCGCCACTGGCAACATCGACGCGGCCACTAAGGTTGGCAAGCTGGTAGCTGAGCGTGCGAAAGCCGCCGGTGTATCTCAAGTTGCCTTTGACCGTTCCGGCTTCAAGTACCATGGCCGCGTCAAAGCGCTGGCTGATGCTGCTCGTGAAGGCGGGCTGGAGTTCTAAGTTATGGCAAATAACGATCAAAAGCGCGACGAAGGCTACATCGAGAAGCTGGTTCAAGTTAACCGCGTTGCCAAAACCGTAAAAGGCGGCCGTATCTTCACCTTCACCGCGCTGACCGTGGTAGGTGATGGTAAAGGTCGTGTCGGCTTCGGCCGTGGCAAATCGCGCGAAGTACCAGCCGCGATCCAGAAAGCCATGGAAGCTGCCCGTCGCAACATGATCCAGGTTGACCTGAAGGGCACTACCCTGCAGTACGCCACCAAGGCTGCCCACGGCGCCTCGAAGGTTTACATGCAGCCTGCTTCGGAAGGTACCGGTATCATCGCCGGTGGCGCAATGCGTGCTGTCCTGGAAGTTGCTGGTGTTCAGAACGTTCTGGCCAAGTGCTACGGTTCGACCAACCCAGTGAACGTGGTTTACGCCACCTTCAAGGGTCTGAAAGCCATGCAATCTCCTGAATCCATTGCTGCCAAGCGCGGCAAGAGCGTCGAGGAGATCTTCTGATCATGGCAACCGTAAAAGTAACGCTGATCAAGAGCGTCTCGGGCCGTCTGCCTAACCACAAACTGTGTGTTAAAGGCCTGGGTCTGCGTCGCATCGGTCACACTGTAGAAGTCCAGGATACTCCCGAGAACCGCGGGATGATCAACAAGGCTTACTACATGCTGAAGGTCGAGGGCTAATCGATGAAACTCAATGATCTGAGTCCAGCGCCGGGTTCCCGTCGCGAGAAGCATCGTCCAGGTCGTGGTATCGGTAGCGGTCTGGGTAAGACCGGCGGCCGTGGCCACAAAGGTCAGACTTCCCGTTCGGGTGGTTCGATCGCTCCTGGCTTCGAAGGCGGTCAACAGCCGCTGCACCGTCGTCTGCCGAAGTTCGGCTTCGTTTCCCTGAAAGCCATGGACCGCGCTGAAGTGCGTCTGTCCGAGCTGGCCAAAGTGGAAGGCGACGTGATCTCCGTGCAATCCCTGAAGGATGCCAACGTGATCAACCAGCACATTCAGCGTGTGAAAATCATGCTGTCTGGCGAAGTTACTCGCGCAGTCACCATCAAGGGTATCGCAGCCACCAAGGGTGCGCGTGCGGCTATCGAAGCAGCTGGCGGCAAATTCGAGGAATAAATGGCTAAGCAAGGTGCTCTCTCTTCGCTCGGTAAGGGCGGGATGTCGGAACTCTGGGCTCGTCTGCGCTTTCTGTTCATGGCGATCATCGTCTATCGGATAGGCGCACATATCCCGGTGCCTGGCATCAATCCGGACCGTCTGGCGGATCTGTTTCGGCAGAATGAGGGGACCATTCTTAGCTTGTTCAACATGTTTTCCGGTGGCGCGCTCGAGCGCATGAGCATCTTTGCACTGGGGATCATGCCGTACATCTCGGCATCGATCATCATGCAGCTGATGACTGCGGTCAGCCCGCAACTGGAGCAGTTGAAGAAGGAAGGTGAAGCTGGCCGTCGCAAGATCAGCCAGTACACCCGCTACGGCACCGTTATCCTGGCACTGGTTCAAGCCATTGGCATGTCCATTGGCCTGGCCAACCAGGGCGTGGCGTTTTCTGTAGGCCTGGGCTTCCATGTCGTCGCCGTCTCCACCTTCGTGGCGGGCGCGATGTTCATGATGTGGCTGGGCGAGCAGATCACCGAGCGCGGTGTGGGCAACGGTATCTCGATGTTGATCTTCGCGGGTATCGTTGCCGGTCTTCCGAGAGCAATCGGGCAGTCTTTCGAGTCTGCACGCACAGGCGATATCAACATTTTCGCCCTGGTCGCAATCGGTTTGCTGGCAGTAGCGATTATCGGTTTCGTGGTGTTCATTGAGCGTGGTCAGCGTCGTATCGCCGTTCACTACGCCAAGCGTCAGCAGGGCCGCAAGGTCTTCGCTGCGCAGACCAGCCACTTGCCGTTGAAGGTGAACATGGCGGGGGTTATCCCGGCCATTTTCGCGAGCAGCATTTTGCTGTTCCCGGCTTCGCTGGGTGCCTGGTTCGGTCAGTCCGAAGGTATGGGCTGGCTGCAGGACATCTCGCAGTCGATCGCTCCTGGTCAGCCGTTGAACATTCTGCTGTTTAGTGCAGGGATCATTTTCTTCTGCTTCTTCTACACAGCGTTGATGTTCAACCCGAAAGACGTAGCGGAAAACCTGAAGAAGTCCGGTGCCTTTATTCCGGGTATCCGTCCTGGTGAGCAGTCGGCACGCTACATTGATGGCGTACTGACCCGTTTGACCATGTTCGGTGCTCTTTACATGATGGCCGTCTGCCTTCTGCCCCAGTTCCTGGTGGTGGCAGCAAATGTGCCGTTCTACCTTGGCGGGACCTCGTTGCTGATTGTGGTAGTGGTTGTGATGGACTTCATGTCCCAAGTACAATCGCACCTCGTTTCGCACCAGTACGAATCCCTGATGAAGAAAGCCAACCTGAAAGGCTACGGTGGCAGCGGCCTGCTGCGCTGATACGCCCCTAAGGTTCGAGGAGTCGGTAATGAAAGTTCGTGCATCGGTGAAAAAGCTGTGCCGCAACTGCAAGATCATCCGTCGCGAAGGCGTCGTACGAGTGATCTGCAGCGCGGAACCGCGTCACAAACAGCGCCAAGGCTGAGTGTGATCTGCGCTTCAAACCCAGCAGCTAGTGTGCTGCTGGGTTGATTATTCGTTTCTACAGCGATATTATCTCGCGCCCTATTTCTTGGCTTCCGGGGCGTAGGTAGCTGTCAATTGGAGTCCCACTGAATGGCCCGTATTGCAGGCGTCAACATTCCAGATAACAAGCATACTGTTATCTCGCTGACCTACATCTATGGTGTCGGTCGCACAACTGCACAGAAGATCTGTGTAGACGCTGGTGTAAACCCAGCCGCAAAGATCAAGGATCTGAGCGACGAGCAAATCGAAACCCTGCGTGGCGAAGTCGCGAAGTTCACCACTGAAGGTGACCTGCGTCGTGACGTCAACATGAAGATCAAGCGCTTGATGGACCTGGGTTGCTACCGCGGCCTGCGTCATCGTAAAGGTCTGCCGGTTCGCGGTCAGCGCACCAAGACCAACGCACGCACCCGTAAGGGCCCGCGTAAGCCGATCCGCAAGTAATCGCCCAGGAATATAGACATGGCAAAACCTGCTGCTCGTCCTCGTAAAAAAGTTAAAAAGACAGTGGTTGATGGCATCGCCCACATCCATGCATCTTTCAACAACACCATCGTGACCATCACCGACCGTCAGGGCAATGCTTTGTCCTGGGCGACCTCCGGTGGTTCGGGTTTCCGTGGTTCGCGCAAATCCACCCCGTTCGCAGCTCAGATTGCTGCTGAGCGTGCTGGTCAAGCTGCGCTGGAATACGGTCTGAAAAACCTCGACGTAAACGTCAAGGGTCCAGGTCCAGGTCGTGAGTCCGCCGTTCGTGCATTGAACAGCTGCGGCTACAAGATCGCCAGCATCACCGACGTGACGCCTATCCCGCACAACGGGTGCCGTCCGCCGAAGAAGCGTCGCGTGTAATCAGGAGACAGAAGAATGGCACGTTACATTGGTCCAAAATGCAAACTGTCTCGTCGTGAAGGCACTGACCTGTTCCTGAAGAGCGGCGTTCGCGCTCTGGAATCGAAGTGCAACATCGAAGCAGCCCCAGGTATCCACGGCCAGCGCCGTGGCCGTCAGTCCGACTACGGCACCCAGCTGCGTGAGAAACAAAAAGTTCGTCGTATCTACGGTGTTCTGGAGCGTCAGTTCCGCGGTTACTACCAAGCTGCTGCCTCGAAAAAAGGCGCAACCGGTGAGAACCTGCTGCAACTGCTCGAGTGCCGTCTGGATAACGTCGTTTACCGTATGGGCTTCGGCTCGACTCGTTCCGAGTCCCGTCAGCTGGTTTCGCACAAAGCGATCAGCGTCAACGGTAAGACTGTAAACATTCCATCCTACCAAGTTCGTCCGGGTGACGTGGTCGCGGTTCGCGAGAAGTCGCTGAGCCAGCTGCGCATTGTTCAAGCCCTTGAACTCTGCGCCCAGCGTGGCCGCGTTGAGTGGGTTGACGTGGATGCTGCCAAAAAGTCGGGCGTTTTCAAGAACGTTCCTGCTCGCAGCGACCTGTCTGCCGACATCAACGAGAACCTGATTGTCGAGCTCTACTCCAAGTAAGGGCTAGAAAATAGGTGCATCCATGCAGATTTCGGTAAATGAGTTCCTGACTCCCCGCCATATTGATGTGCAGGTAGTCAGTCCGACCCGCGCCAAGATTACGCTCGAGCCTCTCGAGCGTGGTTTCGGCCATACCCTGGGCAACGCGCTGCGCCGCATCCTGTTGTCCTCCATGCCTGGCTGTGCAGTAGTCGAGGCCGAGATCGATGGCGTACTCCATGAGTATTCCGCGATCGAAGGTGTTCAGGAAGACGTCATTGAAATCCTGTTGAACCTGAAAGGCCTGGCTATCAAACTGCACGGTCGTGACGAAGTTACGCTGACCTTGTCGAAAAAGGGTTCGGGGGTGGTTACCGCTGCCGATATTCAGCTGGATCACGATGTCGAGATCGTCAACCCCGATCACGTAATCGCGAACCTGGCGTCGAACGGCGCCCTGAACATGAAGCTCACTGTAGCTCGTGGTCGTGGTTACGAGCCGGCCGACTCCCGTCAAACCGACGAAGACGAAAGCCGTAGCATTGGCCGTCTGCAGTTGGACGCTTCGTTCAGCCCGGTGCGTCGTATCGCCTATGTGGTCGAGAACGCCCGTGTTGAACAGCGTACCAACCTGGACAAACTGGTCATTGATCTGGAAACCAACGGCACCCTGGACCCTGAAGAGGCTATCCGCCGCGCTGCGACCATCCTGCAACAGCAGCTGGCCGCGTTCGTCGACCTCAAAGGTGACAGCGAGCCTGTCGTAGTCGAGCAGGAAGACGAGATCGATCCGATCCTGCTGCGTCCGGTTGACGACCTGGAACTGACTGTACGTTCGGCCAACTGCCTGAAGGCGGAGAACATCTACTACATCGGCGACCTGATTCAGCGTACCGAAGTAGAGCTGTTGAAAACTCCTAACCTCGGCAAGAAGTCCCTGACTGAAATCAAGGACGTCCTGGCCTCTCGTGGTCTGTCTCTCGGCATGCGCCTCGACAACTGGCCGCCTGCAAGTCTTAAGAAAGACGACAAGGCGACCGCCTGATCGTCGTAATCACCGAACGTAGTGTT
This sequence comes from Pseudomonas sp. UBA6699, assembly GCF_002454615.1. Lineage (NCBI taxonomy): Bacteria > Pseudomonadati > Pseudomonadota > Gammaproteobacteria > Pseudomonadales > Pseudomonadaceae > Pseudomonas > Pseudomonas sp. UBA6699. Next base: position 24,617 of record NZ_DKJF01000113.1, on the reverse strand, counting down.
TGGTAAGGAATGAATCATGCGTCATCGTAAAAGTGGACGTCACCTGAGCCGTACCAGCTCTCACCGCAAGGCTATGTTCCAGAACATGGCAGTGTCGCTGATCGAGCACGAGCTGATCAAAACCACCCTGCCGAAAGCCAAGGAACTGCGCCGCGTTGCCGAGCCGCTGATCACCCTGGCCAAGGAAGACAGCGTTGCTAACCGTCGTCTGGCCTTCGACCGTACCCGTTCGAAGTCCGCTGTTGGCAAACTGTTCAACGACCTGGGCAAGCGCTACGCCACCCGTCAGGGCGGCTACCTGCGCATCCTGAAGTGCGGTTTCCGCGCTGGCGACAACGCGCCTATGGCGTACGTCGAGCTGGTTGATCGTCCTGTCGGCGGTGCTGTAGAAGCTGCTGAGTAAGACGTTCTGTCTGCTACAAAGAACCGGGCCTAGTGCCCGGTTTTTTGTGTCTGCAACTATTGTTTGTTTCTATTGATACAAGTCATCTAATGAATTTGTTCTCGTAGTCCGGCTCATCGATACTCTCCCCATAGCCGATCAGCCGGCGTTCCAAGACCGATAAGGAGAGCCCATGAGCAAGACTCTTACCACCGCCAGCGGTGCACCAGTAGCCGACAACCAGAACTCCCGCTCCGCCGGCCCACGTGGCCCATTGTTGCTCGACGACTTCCACCTCATCGAGAAGCTCGCCCATTTCAATCGCGAGAACATTCCGGAGCGCCGCGTACACGCCAAGGGTTCGGGTGCATACGGCACCTTCACCGTCACCCGCGATATAACGGCCTACACCAGCGCCAAGCTTTTCGGCGAAATCGGCAAGCAAACCGAAACCTTCCTGCGTTTTTCCACCGTCGGTGGCGAGCGTGGTTCAGCCGATACCGAGCGTGACCCGCGTGGCTTCGCTGTAAAGTTTTATACCGAAGAAGGCAACTGGGACATTGTGGGCAACAACACCCCCGTGTTCTTCATTCGCGACCCGTTGAAGTTCCCGGACTTTATCCACACCCAGAAGCGCCACCCACAGACCAACCTCAAGAATGCCCAGATGATGTGGGACTTCTGGTCGCATTCGCCTGAAGCGCTGCACCAGGTAACCATTCTGTTCTCGGATAGAGGCATCCCGGATGGCTATCGCCATATGCACGGCTTTGGCAGCCACACTTACAGCCTGATCAACCAGAAAGGCGAGCGCACCTGGGTGAAGTGGCACTTCAAGACCCAGCAAGGCATCAAGAACCTCGCCCCCGCAGAAGCGGCGCGCCTGGCCGGTACCGATCCGGACTATGCGCAGCGCGACTTGTTTGCAGCCATCGAGCGTGGTGACTACCCGCGTTGGACCGTGTGCATGCAGGTCATGAGCGAAGCGGAGGCGGCGAGCCGTAAGGAAAACCCGTTCGACGTCACCAAAACCTGGTCGCAGAAGGACTACCCGCTGATCGAGGTGGGGGTGCTGGAGCTTAACCGGAACCCGCTCAACTATTTCGCTGAAGTCGAGCAAGCAGCGTTTGGGCCTAGCAACATGGTGCCTGGCGTTGGTCTGTCACCCGACCGCATGCTGCAGGGCCGCGTATTCGCCTACGCTGACGCCCACCGCTACCGTGTCGGTACCAACCACCAGCAACTGCCGGTGAATGCACCGCGCTGCGCTGTGAACAGCTACCAGCGCGACGGCTCCATGGCGACCGGCAGTTATGGTGCGGCGCCGAATTACGAGCCTAATAGCTACGCCGACGCACCCAAGCAGTCACCGCGTCACGCTGAACCTGCACTGGCGCTCACCGGTGCAGCGGACCGCCATGATCACCGTGAGGACAACGACTACTACAGCCACGCCGGCGCGCTGTTCCGCTTGATGAGCAACGAGCAGAAGGCGCTGCTGATCAGCAACATCGCCGGGGCGATGGCAGGGGTCAGTGACGATGTCATCCAGCGCCAGTTGCAGTATTTCTTCATGGCTGACCCGGCCTATGGCGAAGGTATCGCCAAGGCGTTGGGCGTGAATCTCGCTTAACTCGAAGTGATAAGAAGAACCGCCCTCATTTGGGCGGTTTTTCAATGAATATCACTACTGTTTAGCCGATTTTTTGCCCGGATTGCGCCTTTTCCAGTGACCTTCGGCAAAAGCTGGTTCACACTATGCGGCATAGAAGCTTCCACATGGAGAAACAGGGCGATGCAAGGCCATCCGGACGTAATCAACTACCTCGTCACGCTGCTGAAGGGCGAACTGGCGGCACGCGACCAGTACTTCATTCATTCGCGCATGTACGAAGACTGGGGCCTGTCCAAACTCTACGAGCGTATCAACCACGAGATGGAAGAAGAGGCGCAACACGCTGATGCGCTGATGCGTCGTATCCTCATGCTGGAAGGTACGCCTGACATGCGTGCAGACGACCTGGAAGTCGGCAGCACCGTGCCGGAAATGATCGAAGCCGACCTCAAGCTTGAATACAAAGTGCGCGCTGCGTTGTGCAAAGGCATCGAGTTGTGCGAATTGCACAAGGACTATGTCAGCCGCGACATTCTGCGTGCGCAGTTGGCCGACACTGAAGAAGATCATACCTACTGGCTGGAAAAGCAGCAGGGTCTGATCAAGGCCATTGGCCTGGAGAACTACCTGCAATCGCAGATGTAATAGCCGGGGGCTGCTTTGCAGCCCATCGCGACACAAGGC
>NZ_DKJF01000113.1:0-21787 GCF_002454615.1 Pseudomonas sp. UBA6699 | reverse complement strand
GGCCTTGTGTCGCGATGGGGCGCAAAGCGCCTCCAAATGCCTTAGGCCCGATCCCGCTCCAGCAGCGGTTTCAAGTAATGCCCGGTATACGACTGTTTCATCTCGCTCAGTTCTTCCGGCGTACCGCAGGCAATGATCTGCCCACCCTTGGAGCCACCCTCTGGCCCCAGGTCCACCAGCCAGTCGGCCGTCTTGATCACATCCAGGTTGTGCTCGATCACCACCACGGTGTTGCCGTGGTCGCGCAGGCGGTGCAGCACATCCAGCAACTGCTGGATATCGGCAAAGTGCAGGCCCGTAGTCGGCTCGTCGAGGATATACAGGGTCTTGCCGGTGTCGCGTTTGGACAGCTCGCGAGATAGCTTGACCCGCTGCGCCTCACCACCGGACAGGGTGGTCGCCGACTGCCCCAGCTTGATGTAGGAAAGGCCCACGTCCATCAGTGTTTGCAGCTTGCGCGCCAACGCCGGCACCGCATCGAAGAACTCGCGGGCATCCTCGATGGTCATCTCCAGCACCTCGTGGATGTTCTTGCCCTTGTACTTGATCTCCAGGGTCTCGCGGTTGTAGCGCTTGCTCTTGCACACGTCGCAGGGTACGTAGATGTCCGGCAGGAAGTGCATTTCCACCTTGATCAAGCCATCGCCCTGGCAGGCCTCGCAGCGGCCGCCCTTTACGTTGAACGAGAAGCGCCCAGGGCCATAACCGCGGGAGCGCGACTCGGGCACGCCGGAGAACAGCTCACGGATCGGAGTAAAAATGCCGGTGTAGGTAGCCGGGTTCGAGCGCGGGGTACGGCCAATCGGGCTCTGGTCGATATCCACGACCTTGTCCAGGTGCTGCAGGCCGTCCATGCTGCTGTGGGGCGCCGCCTCGATGCTGCTCGCGCCATTCAGGGCGGTCGCTGCCAGCGGGTACAGGGTGTTGTTGATCAGCGTCGACTTGCCCGAGCCAGATACCCCGGTCACGCACGTCAACAAGCCAATCGGCACCTCGAGGTCAACATTCTGCAGGTTGTTGCCGCGTGCCCCCTTCAGCTTGAGTTGCAGCTTCTTGTTGCGCGGCGTGCGCTTGGCGGGGACGACGATCTTCTTGCGCCCCGACAGGTATTTGCCCGTCAGCGAGTCAGGATGGTCCATGACCTCCTGCGGCGAACCCTCGGCAACGATCTGACCGCCATGTACGCCCGCACCTGGGCCGATGTCCACTACGTAGTCCGCCAGGCGGATGGCGTCTTCATCATGCTCTACCACAATGACCGTGTTACCCAGGTCGCGCAGGTGATTGAGCGTCGCCAGCAGGCGGTCGTTGTCGCGTTGATGAAGGCCGATCGACGGTTCGTCGAGGATGTACATCACCCCCACCAGGCCTGCGCCGATCTGGCTGGCCAGGCGGATACGCTGGGCCTCGCCCCCCGACAAGGTGTCGGCACTGCGGTCCAGGGTGAGGTAGTCGAGGCCGACGTTGACCAGGAACTGCAGGCGTTCGCAGATTTCCTTGAGGATTTTCGAGGCAATTTCGCCGCGGCGGCCGGTCAGGGTCAGTTCGGCAAAATAGCTGCTGGCATCGCCAATGGGCAGGTTGGTGACCGCCGGCAGGGTTTTCTCGCCAACCCACACGTGGCGCGCTTCGCGACGCAGGCGGGTGCCGCGGCAGTCCGGGCAGGGCTGGGTGCCGAGGAACTTGGCCAGTTCTTCACGCACGGTGGCCGATTCGGTCTCGCGGTAGCGGCGCTCCAGGTTCGGCACAATGCCTTCGAACGGGTGCGAGCGCTTGACGATATCGCCGCGGTCGTTGAGGTACTTGAAGTCGACACTGTGCTTGCCGCTGCCTTGCAGGATCACCTTCTGGTGCTCGGCAGACAGCTCGCCAAACGGCTCTTCCAGGCTGAAGCCGTAGTGTGCCGCCAGTGAGCCGAGCATCTGGAAGTAGTACACGTTGCGGCGGTCCCAGCCGCGGATGGCACCCTCGGCCAAGGTAAGCTCGGCATTGACCAGGCGCTTGGTGTCGAAGAACTGCTTCACACCCAGGCCGTCGCAAGTCGGGCAGGCACCCGCCGGGTTGTTGAAGGAAAACAGCTTGGGCTCCAGCTCGCTGATCGCGTGGCCGCACACCGGGCAGGCGAAACGGGCGGAGAAGATCGTCTCTTCGCCTTGCTCGTCGTCCATCGGTGCCACCAGGGCAATCCCGTCGGCCAGTTTCAGCGCAGTTTCGAACGATTCGGCCAGGCGCTGCTGCAGGTCGGCGCGCACCTTGAAGCGGTCTACTACCACATCGATGCTGTGCTTCTTCTGCTTGTCCAGCTTGGGCAACTCATCAAGCTCATAGAGCTTGCCGTTGACCCGGGCGCGCACGAAACCCTGCGCGCGCATTTCATCGAACACTGCCAGGTGCTCGCCCTTGCGCTCGCGCACCACCGGCGCCAGAAGCATCAGCTTGCTGCCTTCGGGGCGCTCCAGCACCAGGTCGACCATCTGGCTGACGGTTTGCGCCTCCAGCGGAATGTCGTGGTCCGGGCAGCGTGGGGTACCGACGCGGGCGTACAGCAGGCGCAGGTAGTCGTAGATCTCGGTAATGGTGCCGACCGTCGAGCGCGGGTTATGCGACGTCGATTTCTGTTCGATGGAGATTGCCGGGGACAGACCTTCGATGGTGTCGACGTCGGGCTTTTCCATCATCGACAGGAATTGCCGGGCGTAGGCCGACAACGATTCCACGTAGCGGCGCTGGCCTTCGGCGTACAGGGTATCGAACGCCAGCGAAGACTTGCCGGAACCGGACAGGCCGGTGATCACGATCAGCTTGTCCCGGGGCAAGGTCAGGTCGATGTTCTTCAGGTTGTGGGTACGTGCCCCACGAATCAGGATCTTGTCCACTGCGGCCTCGCTTGGCGGGCATAAACAAAGAATTATACGGCCCCCTGCCAGTACGCGGCAAAGCGTCGCGTAGATGCCGTCAAGCTGTCGGACTGATAGAATCGCCGCCGGTTCACACGAGGTTACGCCATGCATGACACCCACAACGAGCGCATGAGCAGCAGCGAAACCCGCGCTGCTGGTGGCCTGGCCCTGGTCTTTGCCTTTCGTATGCTGGGCATGTTCATGGTCTTGCCGGTACTGGCCACCTACGGCATGGACCTGGCCGGTGCCACACCTGCGTTGATTGGCTTGGCCATCGGGGCCTATGGCCTGACCCAGGCGGTATTGCAGATTCCGTTCGGGATGATTTCCGACCGCATCGGGCGGCGCCCGATCATCTACCTGGGGTTGGTGATCTTTGCCCTGGGCAGTGTCCTGGCGGCCCAGGCCGACTCTATCTGGGGGGTGATCGCGGGGCGCATCCTGCAAGGTGCCGGGGCAATTTCGGCTGCCGTCATGGCGCTGCTCTCGGACCTGACCCGTGAACAACACCGGACCAAGGCCATGGCCATGATCGGCATGAGCATCGGCCTGTCGTTTGCCGTGGCCATGGTCGTCGGGCCACTGCTGACAAGTGCCTTTGGTTTGTCAGGATTGTTCCTGGCCACTGCCGGCCTTGCCTTGGTCGGCATCCTGCTGATCGCCTTCGTCGTACCCAGTACCCACAGCCTTTTGCAGCACCGCGAGTCGGGTGTGGCGCGCAAGGCACTCGGCCCGACCCTGCGTCATCCGGACCTTTTGCGCCTGGACGTGAGCATCTTCGTGCTGCATGCCGTCCTCATGGCCAGCTTCGTCGCGCTGCCCCTGGCCTTCGTCGAGCGTGGCGGGCTGCCGAAAGAGCGGCACTGGTGGGTCTACCTGACCGCACTGTTCATCTCATTTTTTGCAATGGTGCCGTTCATCATCTACGGCGAAAAAAAGCGCAAGATGAAGCGTGTGTTGGCCGGTGCAGTCAGTGTCTTGCTGCTGACAGAGATATACTTCTGGGAGTGGGCTGACGGTTTGCGCGGACTGGTGATTGGCACCGTGGTATTCTTTACCGCATTCAACCTGCTGGAGGCCTCGCTGCCTTCGCTGGTGAGCAAGGTGTCGCCTGCCGGTGGCAAGGGCACGGCAATGGGGGTTTATTCCACCAGCCAGTTCCTTGGTGCGGCACTGGGTGGAATTCTGGGTGGCTGGCTGTTCCAGCACGGTGGGTTGGACACGGTATTCCTCGGCTGCGCGGTGTTGTGTGCAATCTGGCTGATCGTCGCGTTGTCCATGAACGAGCCGCCGTATGTGACCAGCTTGCGCATGCCGCTGACGCCAGAGGCAGCCCGGGAAGCCGGCCTGACCGAGCGACTGATGGCCGTGCCGGGTGTGACCGACGCCGTGGTGGTTGCTGAAGAAGCGGCCATCTATATCAAACTGGATACGAAAATTTTGGACCGTGCGACCCTCGAGCGACTGGTGAATCCAGCCTCTTCGGCGTGCGAAGCCTAGGAGAACGTTATGGCCCGTGGGGTTAACAAAGTCATTCTGGTCGGCACTTGTGGCCAGGATCCCGAAGTCCGCTACCTGCCCAACGGTAACGCCGTGACCAACCTGAGCCTGGCTACCAGCGAGCAGTGGACCGACAAGCAGTCGGGCCAGAAGGTCGAGCGTACCGAGTGGCACCGTGTGTCGCTGTTCGGCAAGGTTGCCGAAATTGCCGGCGAGTACCTGCGTAAAGGTTCGCAGTGCTATATCGAAGGCAAGCTGCAGACCCGCGAGTGGGAAAAAGACGGCATCAAGCGTTACACCACCGAGATCATCGTCGACATCAACGGCACCATGCAGCTGCTCGGCGGGCGCCCGCAGGGCCAGCAGCAAGGCGGTGATCCGTACAACCAGGGTGGCGGCAACTACAACCAGGGTGGTGGTCAACAGCAGTACAACCAGGCCCCGCCGCGCCAGCAGGCCCAACGCCCGCAACAGGCCCCTCAGCGCCCGGCGCCACAGCAGCCAGCGCCTCAGCCGGCAGCGGACTTCGATAGCTTCGATGACGATATTCCGTTCTGATCAGAACATCAGGCGGCTAGCGAAACCAGAAACCCAGGGCCTTGGCCCTGGGTTTTTTTATGAATGCGGCAGGCCAGCGCAGTCACCTCAGAGGGTGCTTTCACCACCCAGTTCTTCAAGCGCCACCCGGGTGAACTGCGCATCCAGCTCCGGCGTTGCGCCGCTGATGATGCTGATGACGACTGAGCGGAATTATGTAGTCCATTTCCGAAAGTGATGAACCCAGTAACCCGGCATAGTGCTCTCTACCTGACACATGTCATCGCACCTTCTCGATTCTTGACTAGTCTTATCCATTGGCGAGCAGAATTTGGCCCGCCACCGTGACTACCAAGAGGCGCCGGCAATGTTTCGTGCGTCCAAACCTGATCAGGAGTGCACGATGGACCTGAACCGTCGGCAATTCTTCAAGGTCGCCGCTATCGGCCTTGGAGGCTCGAGCCTGGCGGCGTTGGGCATGGCCCCCACGCCAGCCTTTGCCGAGCAGGTGCGCCACTTCAAGCTGGCGCACACCAAAGAGACCCGAAATACCTGCCCGTACTGTTCGGTCGGCTGCGGCCTGATCCTGTACAGCCAGGGCGATGCGGGCAAGAACGTCAAACAGAACATCATTCATATCGAAGGTGACGCCGACCACCCGGTCAACCGTGGCACCCTCTGTCCGAAAGGTGCCGGCCTGCTGGACTTTATCCACAGCCCGAGCCGCCTGCAGTACCCAGAGGTGCGCAAGCCAGGCAGCCAGGAATGGGTACGGGTCAGCTGGGACGAGGCCCTGGACCGCGTTGCCGACCTGATGAAGCAGGACCGTGACGCCAACTTCATCGAGAAGAACGCCCAGGGGCAAACCGTCAACCGCTGGCTCACCACCGGTTTTCTCGCGGCCTCCGCCGCCTCCAGCGAGGCGGGCTACCTGACCCACAAGGTCATCCGCGCAACAGGCATGCTGGGGTTCGATAACCAAGCACGTGTCTGACATGGCCCGACGGTGGCAAGTCTTGCCCCGACGTACGGCCGTGGCGCCATGACCAACCACTGGTCAGATATCGCCAACGCGAATCTGGTCCTGGTGATGGGTGGCAACGCAGCAGAAGCGCATCCGTGCGGCTTCAAATGGGTGACCGAGGCCAAAGCGCACAACAAGGCGCGGCTTATCGTGGTCGACCCGCGATTTACCCGAACGGCTTCGGTGGCCGACTACTACGCGCCAATCCGTACCGGTACCGACATCGCCTTCATGGGTGGGCTGATCAACTACCTGCTGAGCAACGACAAGATCCAGCACGAATACGTGCGCAATTACACCGACGTGTCGTTCATCGTCAAAGAGAACTATGGCTTCGAAGACGGGCTGTTCAGCGGCTACGACGAGGCCAAGCGCGTGTATGCCGACAAGTCCGGCTGGGGTTATGAGCTGGGTGAGGATGGCTACGCCAAGGTCGACCCGACACTGCAGCACCCGCGCTGCGTGTTCCAGCTGATGAAGCAGCACTACAGCCGCTATACCCCGGCGTTGGCGAGCATGACCTGTGGCATGCCGCAGGACGCCATGATGAAAGTCTGGGAAGAGATCGCCAGCTGCTCGGTCCCGGGCAAGACCATGACGATTCTTTACGCCCTGGGTTGGACGCAACACTCGATCGGTGCGCAAATCATCCGCAGTGCCGCCATGGTGCAGTTGCTGCTGGGTAACGTGGGCATGCCCGGTGGTGGGGTCAACGCGTTGCGCGGCCACTCCAACATCCAGGGCCTCACCGACCTTGGCCTGCTGTCCAATTCGCTGCCGGGCTACCTGACGCTGGCCGGCGATGCCGAACAGGATTACGCCGCCTATATCGACAAGCGCGCCTCCAAACCGCTGCGCCCGGGGCAGCTGTCTTACTGGCAGAACTACGGCAAGTTCCATGTCAGCCTGATGAAGGCCTGGTACGGTGCCAACGCCACGGCTGAAAACAACTGGGGCTATGACTGGCTGCCCAAGCTCGATGTGCCGGCTTACGATGTGCTGCGCATGTTCGAGATGATGGGCCAGGGCAAGGTCAACGGCTACATGTGCCAAGGCTTCAACCCCATCGCCGCGCTGCCGGACAAGAACCGCGTCACCGCGGCTTTGGCCAAGCTCAAGTGGCTGGTGGTCATGGACCCGCTCGCCACCGAAACCTCGGAGTTCTGGCGCAACATGGGGCCGTTCAACGACGTGGACACGGCCAATATCCAGACCGAAGTGATCCGCCTGCCCACCACCTGCTTCGCTGAGGAAGATGGCTCGCTGGTCAACAGCAGTCGCTGGCTGCAGTGGCACTGGAAAGGTGCCGACGGGCCGGGCGAAACCCGCACCGACGTGCAGATCATGAGCGAGCTGTTCCTGCGCCTGCGTCAGCGTTACCAGACCGAGGGCGGTACCTACCCTGATGCGATCATGAACATCAGCTGGCCGTACAAGATTGCTGATGAGCCATCCCCCGAGGAATTGGCCAAGGAAATGAACGGCTGGGCGGTCACCGACCTTACCGATGCTGCCGGTGCAGCCCTCAAGGCTGGCCAGCAATTGTCGGGCTTCGGTCAACTCAAGGACGATGGCAGCACGGCATCGGGGTGTTGGATCTTTGCCGGCTGCTGGACCGAGCAGGGCAACCAGATGGCTCGCCGCGACAACAGCGACCCGTACGGCATGCACCAGGTGCAGAACTGGGCCTGGGCTTGGCCGGCCAACCGCCGCATCCTCTACAACCGTGCCTCCAGCGACCCGCAAGGCCAGCCTTGGGATCCGGAAAAGAAACGCCTGGTGTGGTGGAACGGCAATACCTGGACCGGGACCGACGTGCCCGACTTCAAGGTCGACTCGCCACCCGAGGCGGGGATGAACCCGTTCATCATGAACCCCGAGGGGGTGGCGCGGTTCTTCGCCATCGACAAGATGGCCGAAGGCCCGTTCCCCGAGCACTACGAGCCGTTCGAAACACCGATTGGCATCAACCCGCTGCACCCGCAGAACAAGAAGGCGATCAGCAACCCGGCCGGGCGCATCTTCGACTCGGTATGGGACACCCTCGGCAAGCACGATGAATTCCCGTACGCGGCGACCACCTACCGGCTGACCGAGCACTTCCACTTCTGGAGCAAGCATTGCCGGCTCAACGCCATCGCCCAGCCCGAGCAGTTCGTCGAGATCGGCGAGGTGCTGGCCAATGAAAAAGGCATCAAGGCTGGCGACCGGGTGCGGGTGTCGAGCAAGCGTGGCCACATCGACGCGGTGGCGGTCGTGACCAAGCGGATTCGCCCGCTGCAGGTCAACAACCAGACCGTGCACCAGATCGGCATTCCGCTGCACTGGGGCTTCACCGGCGCAACCCGGCATGGCTACCTGACCAACACCCTGGTGCCATTCCTGGGTGACGGCAACACGCAGACGCCAGAGTCCAAGTCGTTCCTCGTCAAAGTGGAGAAACTCTGATGGCCAGCCAAGACATCATCGCCCGCTCGGCCACCACCACCGTGCCGCCCTCGGTACGCCAGCAGCAGGAAGTCGCCAAGCTGATCGACACCACCAAGTGCATCGGCTGCAAGGCTTGCCAGGTGGCGTGTTCGGAGTGGAACGAACTGCGTGACGAGGTCGGCCACAACCACGGCACCTACGACAACCCCCAGGACCTCACTGCCGAGACCTGGACGCTGATGCGCTTTACCGAGCACGAGCGCGACGACGGCAACCTGGAATGGCTGATCCGCAAGGACGGCTGCATGCATTGTGCCGAGCCAGGCTGCCTCAAGGCGTGCCCAAGCCCAGGGGCGATCATCAAGCATGCCAACGGTATCGTCGACTTCAACCAGGACCACTGTATTGGCTGTGGCTATTGCATCACCGGCTGCCCGTTCAACATTCCGCGCATCTCGCAGAAAGACCACAAGGCGTACAAGTGCACCCTGTGCTCCGACCGCGTGACCGTGGGCCTGGAGCCGGCCTGTGTGAAAACCTGCCCGACCGGGGCAATTGTGTTCGGCACCAAGGACGAGATGAAGGTGCATGCCGCCGAACGCATCGTCGACCTGAAATCGCGTGGCTACGACAACGCCGGGTTGTATGACCCGGATGGCGTCGGCGGTACCCACGTGATGTACGTGTTGCACCATGCCGATACCCCCAAGCTGTATGCCGGCCTGCCGGACCAGCCAGTGATCAGCCCGCTGGTAGGGTTGTGGAAGGGCTTTACCAAGCCCCTGGCGTTGTTGGCGATGGGCGCAGCGGTGCTGGCCGGGTTCTTCCACTATGTGCGGGTCGGCCCACAGCGGGTGGAGGAGGACGAACACCCGGCCGCAGCCGACCCGAGCGTGCAGACAGTGGACCCTGCAGTGCATGTCTATGATCCGAGCAAGCCCGGTGGGCAAGGGGAGCAGCGGCCATGAACGACAACAAACCCATCTTGCGCTACAACGCCAACGAGCGCAGCAACCACTGGCTGGTGGCGATCCTGTTCTTTCTCGCCGGGCTGTCGGGGTTGGCGCTGTTTCACCCGGCACTGTTCTGGCTCAGCAACCTGTTTGGCGGTGGGCCGTGGACGCGCATCCTGCACCCGTTTCTGGGGGTGGCGATGTTCGTGTTTTTCGTTGGCCTGGTGGTGCGCTTCTGGCGGGCCAACTTCATCACCGCGAATGATCGCCTCTGGCTGCGGCGGGTTGACCGGGTAATGCGTAACCAGGAGGAGGGCGTACCGCCAATCGGCAAATACAACGCCGGGCAGAAGCTGCTGTTCTGGACCCTGCTGGTGTGCATGCTGGTCTTGCTGGTCAGTGGTGTGGTGATCTGGCGAGCGTATTTCAGCCACTGGTTCGGCATCGAGGTAATTCGCCTGTCGGCGTTGCTGCATGCACTGGCGGCCTTCGTGCTGATCCTCAGCATTATCGTGCACATCTACGCCGGTATCTGGATCAAAGGCTCGATTGGCGCCATGCTGCACGGCTGGGTAAGCCGCGCCTGGGCACGCAAGCACCATGAACTGTGGTACCGCGAGGTGACTGGCGACAAGCCGCCGAGTCATCACGGACGAAAAGAAGGATGAGCGCTTGAGCACGATACTCGAACCTGGGCAGATCGAAGCGTCGGCGGTGATGCCGCCGTTTCTGCACCTGCCGCCGGCCAACCTGTTTGAAGTGCGGGCTGCGCGTTTGGATACGCTGGCCCAGGGCAATGCCCTGGGCGACTACCTGAGGCTGGTTGCGCGGTTGTGCCGTGTGCAGCAGCAGCTTGTGGATAACCCCCCTGGCGCCCTGCCGGTGGCTGAGGCGCGCCAGCGCCTGTGCATAAGCCATGGTTTGCCGCCGCTGGCGGCAGACAGCCTGGTACGTGACGGGGCTTGGCTGGTCTGGCTGCAGGCCTTGCTCGGTCACTTTGGCGACGAACCCCAGGGTCCGTTGGCGGAGGCCTTGCAGGTGCTGAGTGGCAGTGATGACAACCAGCGCAAAGGCTGGGGGTTCGCGTTGCTGGCAGGGCAGTATGACGCGGTGCCGCCCGCACTGGTGCCATTGCTCGGGGCTGCGTTGCAGGCGGCCTGGTCCAGCTGGCTGCTGGCATTGCCGGCGCCTGAACTCAAACCCGCTGGCAGCCTGGCCCAGTGCCCGGCCTGCGGCTCGCCGGCGATGGCCGGGGTGGTACGCAACCGTGGCAAGCACAACGGCCTGCGCTATCTGGTGTGCGCGTTGTGCGCCTGTGAATGGCATGTGGTGCGGGTCAAGTGCGTGTACTGCGAGTCGAGCAAGGACTTGCGCTATACCAGCCTTGAGAATGACCGCCATCTACCCGGCAAGGCGCCCCTGCGGGCCGAGTGCTGCCCGGGGTGTGAAAGCTACCTCAAGCAGAACTACCTCGAAAACGACGCAGCGGCCGAGCCCTTGGCCGACGACCTGGCCAGCCTTGCGCTGGACATGCGCCTGGACGAGGAAGGTTTTCATCGCCTGGCGCCCAACCTGATGCTTGCGCCCGGTTAGTGGGTGAGTGTCTACACTGAAAAACCGAGTCGCCTGCTTCGCGGATGAACCGGTTCCCACAAGACTTGGTACAGGATCAGACACCTGCGCAGGCTTTTGTGGGGGCGGGCTCACCCGCGAACAGGCCAGTACCGACGACGGATCAATCCTAGGTAGTACCGCATGTCCAACAGCCTCGCCAGCGACACCCCACGCTTGCCGTCCATCGACACCCTCCTGCGCCATCCGGCCTGCCTCCCACTGATCGACCGCCACGGCCGCGATGCGGTCTTGAGCGCCCTGCGCCAATTGCTGGACGACCTGCGGGAGCCCGCGCGCAGCGGCCAACTCAGTGCCGCCGAGCTGTCTCTCGAGATCCTTCTGGGCCGCGCCGGCGAACGTCTGGCTGCCCAGCAACGCAGCCAGGTACGCCGAGTGTTCAACCTCACCGGCACCGTGCTGCATACCAACCTCGGCCGTGCCCTGCTGCCGGAAGAAGCCATCGAGGCCATGCAGACCGCCGCCCGCTACCCGCTCAACCTGGAGTTCGACCTGGCCAGCGGCAAGCGTGGTGACCGCGACGACCTGATCGAGGGCCTTATCCGCGAGCTGACCGGCGCCGAGGCGGTTACGGTGGTCAACAACAATGCCGCGGCGGTACTGCTGGCGCTCAACAGCCTGGGTGCGCGCAAGGAGGGCATTATCTCGCGCGGCGAACTGATCGAGATCGGTGGCGCCTTCCGCATCCCGGACATCATGGCCCGCGCCGGGGTGAAGCTGCACGAGATCGGTACCACCAACCGCACCCATGCCCGCGACTACGAGGCTGCCATTGGCCCGCGAACCGGGTTACTGATGCGCGTGCACTGCAGCAACTACAGCATTCAAGGTTTCACCACCCAGGTGCCCACCGCCGAGCTGGCGCGAATCGCCCACCAGCATGACCTGCCACTGCTCGAAGACCTCGGCAGCGGTAGTTTGCTCGATCTCACCCGCTGGGGCCTGCCGGCCGAGCCCACGGTGCGCCAGGCCCTGGCTGATGGCGCCGATCTGGTGACCTTCAGTGGCGACAAGCTGCTGGGCGGCCCGCAGGCCGGGATCATCGTCGGGCGCAAGGCATTGATCGCCAGGATCAAGAAAAACCCGCTCAAGCGTGCGCTGCGGGTCGACAAGATCACCCTGGCCGCACTCGAAGCGGTGCTGGCGCTGTACCGCAACCCGGATCGGTTGGCCGAGCGCCTGCCCAGTTTGCGCTTGTTGACCCGTGGCCAGGCCGATATCCAGGCCCAGGCCGAACGCCTGCTGCCAGACCTCCAGGCCCGCCTTGGTGCGCAATGGGTCGTCAGCGTAGAACCTGCGCTGGGCATGATAGGCAGTGGCAGCCAGCCGGTTGCGCGCCTGCCCAGTGCCGCGCTGTGCCTGCGCCCGCAGGTGTCGAAGAAGTTGCGCGGGCGCAGCCTGCATGTGCTGGAGCGGGCCCTGCGGGGCCTGCCAGTGCCGGTGCTTGGTCGCATCGACGACGACGCGCTATGGCTGGACCTGCGCCAGCTGGACGACGAAGCCCAATGGCTGGCGCAATTGCCGGCGTTGCAGTTGGGGCCGGTGCAGTGATCGTTGGTACCGCCGGCCACATCGACCATGGCAAGACCGCACTGCTGAAGGCACTGACCGGCCAGGCCGGTGACCTGCGCCAGGAAGAGCGTGAGCGGGGCATGACCATCGACCTGGGTTACCGCTACGCGGCGCTGGCCGAAGGTGCAGCGCTGACGGGCTTCATCGATGTGCCGGGCCACGAGCGGTTTATCCACAACATGCTGGCCGGGGCCCATGGCATAGACGTGGTGCTGCTGGTGGTGGCGGCAGACGATGGCGTCATGCCGCAGACACGTGAGCACCTGGCAATCATCGAGCTGTTGGGTATCCCCCAGGCACTGGTGGCGATCAGCAAGTGCGACCGCGTCGAGCCGGCGCGCCTGGCCCAGGTGCAGGCGCAGGTCAATGAGCTGCTGGCGCCAGGGCCCTATGCCGGGGCGCGGCAGTTCCCGGTGTCGAGCCTTGGCGGGGAGGGCATCGACGCGTTGCGCCAAGCCTTGCTGCAGGCGCAAACCGCTGTGCGGCAACGCAGTGCGCAAGGCGGTTTTCGCCTGGCTATCGACCGCGCCTTCGCTGTTACCGGTGCGGGGGTGGTGGTGACTGGCACGGCGCTGGCCGGCCGGGTGAGTGCCGGCGATACCCTGGTCCTGGGCAAGGCCGGCAAGGCGGTGCGGGTGCGGGGCCTGCATGCACAAAACCAGGCCGCACTGGTAGCGCAGGCCGGCCAGCGAGTAGCGCTCAATATCGCAGCCGAACGCCTTAGCGCGGAGCAAGTTCACCGTGGCGACTGGCTGCTGCCGCAGTGGCTGCACGCGCCCAGTGTTCGGGTGGATATCGAGTTGAACCTGCTGCCGGGCGAGCTGCGGGCGTTCGAGCACTTCAGTGCCGTGCATGTGCACCTCGGCACCCAGGACGTGACGGCCCGTGTCGCGTTGCTGGAAGGTGAAACCCTGGCTGCCGGCCAGCGCATGTTTGCCCAGTTACTGCTCAATGCGCCGTTGCAGGCCGTGCATGGCGACCGCCTGGTACTGCGTGACCAGCGTGCTCAGCGCACCTTGGGCGGCGGCAGGGTACTCGATCCGTTTGCCCCCAGCCGCCAGCGCCGCAGCCACGAGCGTCTACGCCAGCTGCAGGCGCTGCGGGATGCCCAGGGCCTGGAGCAGGCACTGCCGGCACTGCTCGCCAGCGCGCCCGGTGGTATCGACCCGCAGCGCCTGGAGCGACAGTTCAATCGCCTGCGCGAAACCTGGCAGCTACCGGCGAACGTGTTGGTGGTGGCCACGCGGCAGGGCCAGCTGCTGTTCGCCAGCGCCCAATGGCAGGCGCTGAAACGGCAGGTGCTGGCGCAACTTGCCCGCTTCCACGAGCAAGAACCCGATCAGCTGGGCCCCGACCGTGACCGCCTGCGGCGCTTTACTGCATTGCCGTTGGAGCGGCCTGCGTTTGTCAGCCTGCTTGAGGAACTGCTAGAGGAAGGGGTGATTGCCGCCAGTGGGCCCTGGCTGCATTTGCCGGATCACAAGGTCCAGTTGAGTGAAGCCGACGAGGCACTGTGGGCGCGCCTGCAGCCCAGGTTGCTGGCGGGGCAGTTCGATCCGCCCTGGGTCAGGACATTGGCGGCAGAAGAGAACTGCCTTGAAGCCGACGTTCGTTTGTTGTTGCGCAAGCTGGCGCGTTTGGGCGTGGTGCACCAGGTGGTGCGCGACCTGTTCTACCCCGCAGCGACGCTACAGCGCATGGCAGAGCTGCTGCTGGGGCAGGCGGGTGGCACTTCAGTAGTGCAGGTTGCTGCATTTCGCGATATGTTGGGCATCGGTCGCAAGCGCAGTGTGCAGATTCTGGAATACTTCGACCGCATCGGCCTGACCCGCAGGGTGGCCGAGCAGCGTCACATTCGCGCTGACAGCGCCCTGGCCCAGCAGTACGCCAGGCACTGAGTTCAAGGAAGGCAATCGCGCCCGGTGGCGCGGCCGGGCTTCAAACCCGGTTGGGGACGGCAGCCGTTCCCGGGCAGGTTCGACTCCCGCTGCCTTCCGCCATCTTCTTTTCTTGCCCGGGCGAGTGCGGGTAGTGCCTACGCCCGCTCCCCACACAGGTCCAGGGCAAACCAGCGTTCTGCTGACTCCACATCCAACCCTGCACCCAGCAGCGCAACCATCTTGCCCAGCGCCGCCTCTCGGGTCATGCCGCCGCCACTGACCAGGCCCGCGCTACGCAGTCGGTTGCCTGCCGCATAGGTATCGAATACCACCGAGCCTTCAGGGCATTGGCTGATTGCCGCCAGCAGCACACCGCGCTGGCGCGCTGCGCGCAGTACCTCGAGCAACGCCAGGTCATCCGACGGCCCGGTACCACTGCCATAGCACTCCAGCAGCAAGCCCTGCACGCCGCTGCCCAACAAGGCCTGCAGATGGCTGGCCTGCAGCCCGGGGAACACGGGCACGACCGCCAGGTTGACCGGCTGGCGCGGCTGGCGGTAATCCAGCTCGGCCGGGATGGCTGCCGCACGCTGGCTGTCGCGATGCCGCGGCAGGGCAACGAACGCATCGAACGCTTCACTGCGCAACTTGGTAGCCCGGCAACCGTGCACCAGCTGCCCATGGAAGTACAACTGCACGCCGTCTTCCAGCCCTTGTTCGAACAGGCGCAGCGCGCCACACAAGTTGGGCCAGGCGTCGCTGTCGGGGGCACCGGCCGGCAGCATCGAACCGGTCAGCAGTACCGGCACGGGCAAGCCCAGCAGCAGGAACGACAAGGCAGCCGCGCTATAGGCCAGGCTATCGGTGCCGTGCAGCACCAGCACCCCATCATGGCCAGCGTCCACCGCCGTGACGATGGCGTCACGCATGGCCAGCCAGTTGTGCTGTTGCATATTGGCGCTGTCCAGCAGCGGGTTCAGCTCTTGCAGGGTCCACTGCAGCTGGGGGGCATCGGACAGTTGCGCGAAGTGTTCACGCATCCGCCCGTCGAAACCGCCGGCCGGTGCCAGGCCCTCCGGGGTTTCGAGCATGCCGATGGTGCCACCGGTATAGAGAACGAGAAGATTCTTGACTGCACGCATGGAAAGCATCCGTGGCGGTGAGCGGAGAAAAAAGCCGCCCTCGGACGGGGCGGCTTTGGCAGGGCAGGGTATCAGCGCTGTGGCTGGGCCTGGACGGCTGCATTGTCAGCGGCTGTTTCCAGCTGAGGGTTGGCTGGCCATGCGTTGCGGTCCAGGTCCAGGTCGGCGAACTTGGTCGAATCGAACACTGGCTGCTTGATACCGGCCTTGCGCTGCTCGTCGTAGTCGCGCATCACGCGCAGGCCAATCTTGAACAACAGGGCCAGGGCGATCAGGTTGACGAAGGCCAGGCAGGTCATGGTGATGTCGGCGAAGGCGAACACGGTCGACAGGTCTTGCATCGAACCCCACACCACCAGCGCCAGTACCAGGCCACGGAACACCATCAGTACCACGCGGTTGCGGCTGAGGAACTGCAGGCTGTTCTCGCCCAGGTAGTAGTTGTAGAGAATGCAGGTGAACACGAACAGCGACAGCGCAACGCTGACGAATACGCGGCCCCAGTCACCCACCACGGCGGCCAGCGAGTTCTGGGTCAGGACAATGCCGTCGCCCTCGAAGCCTGGGGTGTAGAAGCCCGACAGCAGGATCAGCAGTGCGGTGCAGGTGCAGATCACGAAGGTGTCGAGGAACACGCTGAAGGCCTGGACCACGCCCTGCGCGCCCGGGTGTTTCACTGCCGCCACGGCGGCAACGTTCGGTGCACTGCCCAACCCTGCTTCGTTGGCGAACACGCCCCGCTTCACGCCCATGACGATGGCGCTGCCGAGCAGGCCGCCAAACGCAGGGTCAAGGCCGAAAGCGCTCTTGAAGATGGTTTCCAGCATGGCGGGTACGTGGTCGATCTGGGTGCCGATCACGTACAGGGTCACGCCGATGTAGGCCAGGGTCTTGACCGGCACCAGCAGGTCCGAGACCGCCGCGATGCGCTTGATGCCACCGATGAAGGTGATGGCCAGCAGCACGGCCAGCACCAGCCCGGTGTGGCTCGGCTTGAAGTCGAAGGCATTTTGCAGCGAATGGGTAACGGTGTACGACTGCAGGCCGATGAAGGCGAAGCCGTAGGTCACCAGCAGCAGGATCGAGAACACGATGGCCATGCTTTTCAGCTTCAGGCCATGCTGGATGTAGTAGGCCGGGCCGCCACGGTACAAGCCGTCGCCATCGGCGCGTTTGTACACCTGGGCCAGGGTACATTCGAAGAAACTGCTGGCCATGCCGACCAGGGCAGTGACCCACATCCAGAACACCGCGCCAGGGCCGCCCAGGGTCACGGCAATGCCGACCCCGGCGATGTTACCGGCGCCCACGCGGCCAGCCAGGCTCAGCATCAGGGCCTGGAAGGAGCTCAACTGGCCTGCCTGGCCACGCAGCGATTCCTTGAACACGGCGAACATGTGGCCGAAATGGCGGAACTGTACAAACCGCGAACGGATGGTGAAGTAACCGCCGAGACCGACGATCAGCACGATGAGGAGTTTCCCCGAGAGGAAATCGTTGAGTGCTTCGAGCATTGGAAAATGACCTCGATTCTTATTCTTCGTGTGGATTGATCAGCGGACGGCAGGCGCACCGCTATTCGTTGGGGCGCATGGTTGGCCATGACAAGAGTCGTTACAATTTCGCGGGTTGCTCTGACTTGATGCGACTTGATGCTACAATGGCGTCATTCGCGTCACCTGGATTCCGTACATGAGTGAGCATTTCGCTACCAACCTCAAACTGGCTTGCAGCCACTACCGCTCTATTTCCGAAGTTTGCCGCCAGCTCTCGATCAACCGAGCGCAGTTCAACAAGTACCTCAGCGGGCAGAGCCGTCCGACGGCTTTCAACCTGAAACGCATCGGTGATTTCTTTGGCGTCGAGGATTACGAGCTGAACCTGCCTGCCGAGCAGTTCGCCCGCCTGATCGGTGCCCGCGTTTCGACCCTGGCCGAACAACCCAGCGACCCGATCAGTGAACTGTTCCGCCCGCTGCATGAGCACGCCGGCAACCTGTCGCGTTATTGTGGTTATTACTTCGAGTACTCGAACTGCATGTCTGTGCCCGGCACGATCCTGGTGTCGCTGGTGCACCTGTGGGAAGAGCGCGGGCGTTTTCTGTTCGAGCGCCAGGAGCGGCAGGAGCGCTCCAGCGCCACGGACCTGCATGCCGAAGTCCGTTGTCGCTATCTGGGCGCGGCGTTTCAGTTGCAGGACCGAGTGTTCCTCATCGACTACGAGTCGCTGACTTTCAACGAAATGAGCCAGACCATCCTGATTCCCAGCTTCAAAAGCCGGATCACACGCCTGAACGGCCTGAAGGCCGGGGTTTCCAGCGGCGACCGGCGCAACCCGGCCTGCACACGGGTGGTGTGGGAGTACCTGGGTGAGGAGATCAATCGCATCAATGCCTACCGACAGGTCAAACTGTACCGCCCGGATGATCCGCGTATAGATGATGACGTCAGGGAACGTCTGAGTGTGGGGCCGTTGCGCAACAGTTTGTTTGAGATTGAATAGACAGGATGGCTGTACTCGGCATGCCACTGCCGCTCTATCGGTTTGACCGATGACTGGAATTGAATTCAGGCCCGCTGAGTACTCATAGGCGGTGCAACCATTGCGCCACCGGATGACCAGTACTGAGCATCAACTTGGTTGCCATCAGGCAGCACACGGCGATCAGCAGCGGTTTCACCAGCCGCGACCCGAAGTGGAGCGCACACCGCGCGCCCAGCTGCGCACCAATGATGGCGGACACGGCCATTATCAATGCCAAAGGCCAGACGATCGCCCCACTGCATGCAAACACGGTCAGGGCTCCCAGGTTGCAGCAAGCATTCAGGAGTTTGCTTCTGCAAATTGCTTGCATGAGCGGCTGTCCCAGCAGCAGGGTGCATGCGACCATGAAAAATGAACCGGTACCTGGCCCGAAAATACCGTCATAGAAGCCGATGGCTGGCACTACCGCCAGTGTGAATGCAACGCTCGACAGCCGTTGCTTGCGCTCCTGACCACTCAACGTGGGAGTGAACGCAAAGTAGGCGGCGACCGCGATCAGCATGATGGGAACGACAGATTCCAGGACATACCTGTCGAGCATGCTGATTGACATGGCGCCAGTGACGCCTCCAGTAAAGGATAGGCAGGCCATAGGCCAGTCTGCTCGCCAATCGATCATTCGTTTTCGAGCAAACGCCCAGATGGCTGACGCACTGGCTGAGGAAGCTTGAAATTTGTTAGTGGCCATTGCTGCCAATGGGTCGATGCCTGCGATGAATAGAGCGGGAAGAGTGAGGAGTCCGCCGCCGCCTGCTATTGCATCGAAGAAACCGGCAAACAGCGCGACGGCTGCTAGCGCTATATAGATCGAATCCATTTTCAATTGTGCTCCATTTTCACTAGCCACGTACTATCAACGGGTCTTGCTGCAGGATTAATGGCCGCGCATCTGGCGAATACCCAAACAGCCTGATCAGTAGTCGCCTGTTATCTTTGATTGTGTCGCGTGCATGCAGGGCCTGGCTGTTGTTGATTAACAGCGCAGAGGTGGGCTGCAGAACGAATTCGTAACAATCTGCCTGATTCAATAGATCTTTCAATGACCAGTAGGCTTGGCGCGCCAATTGGCTAGCTTTTTCGTGCACAGAGTACCGATAACTGTTGTAGCGCAAGGTGAAGTCACCTCGAGGGTCGAACTGGATGATGGAATGTTCTAGCATGTCCTCGCTGTCGTCCTTGACGAAACATTCACTGCGACTGAAACAGAATGATTTCGATGAAAGCGCCAGTGCTTCAAGGCCGTTCAGTTTTGCAATTACATTGCGTACCGGTATCAATTTTGTCGGCTCTTGGGATGGGTTCCATCGGGCCGTCAGAATCAAGGCGCTGGGACATCTGGGCCACCCATCGCACCGACTTGGCGGGCTGCGCAGTCCAGAAAATTGGCTTGCTGGTCATTGAGCTCGAACTGGATGACCTCAGTCGATCGTTGAGGCACGTTCCCTATCATTGTTTTTTTCCTTGTATGTAGGGGGAGGTGGAACTTTTTGTGAGTTCGCCGTTAATTTAGCCAGAGAATCTTACGCAGTGATGCAGGACCTGCTCCCTTGGTCATGTGAGGAATGTCCTCGGCGGTGGTAGGAATAGCCCTACGTATCCACCTCCGCCCCAGGGTTGGACTTCCCCGCCCGGAAACCGCAAAATGACCCACTTTCCTTAATCAACCTCTCCGGATCTGCTGACTCTATGCGTATGCGCCTAATGCTGTTGGGTGGTGGCAATGCCCTCGGGCAAGCGCTGATTCGTCTTGGGGCCGAGGAGGACATCGCATTCCTGGCGCCGCGCCCGCCCGAGAGCGGCTGGACGCCGGCGAGCCTGACCCAGTTGCTTGACGACCATCGCCCCGATGCCCTGGTGAACCTGGCCTATTACTTCGACTGGTTCCAGGCCGAGTCGGTCAGCGAGCCGCGCCTGGCGCAACAGGAGCGGGCAGTCGAGCGGCTGGCAGAGCTGTGCCAGCACCACCAGATCACCCTGGTGCAGCCTTCCAGCTACCGGGTATTCGATGGCTCGCGGGCCACTGCCTACAGCGAGAAGGACGAGCCCGTACCCCTGGGGCTGCGGGGCCAGGCCTTGTGGCGGATCGAGCAGAGCGTGCGGGCGGCGTGCCCGCAACATGTACTGCTGCGCTTTGGCTGGTTGCTGGACGAAAGCATCGATGGCTCGCTCGGTCGTTTCCTCACCCGTGCCGAGCAACCGGCCGAGTTGCTGCTGGCCGATGACCGGCGCGGCAACCCCACACCTGTGGACGATGCGGCCCGGGTGATCCTGTCTGTGCTCAAGCAACTCGATTGCAACGCGCCGCTATGGGGCACCTACCATTACGCCGGCAACGAGGCGACCACGCCGCTGGTGTTGGGCCAGGCGATCCTGGCCGAGGCCGGCCAATATCGCCAGCTGGCAGTGCAGGCACCCACGGCGCAAGCGCATGCCGCGCGGCCGGATGCCAGCGAAGAGCCGCAGCATGCCGTATTGGCCTGCAAGAAAATCCTTCATACCTTTGGCATCAAGCCGCGTGCCTGGCGCGCCGGCTTGCCGCCCCTACTGGACCGTTTCTACCGCCATGGCTGATGCCCCCATCCTGATCACCGGCGGTGCCGGCTTCATTGGTTCCCACCTGTGCGATGCGTTGTTGGACAAAGGCTACGCCGTACGCATTCTCGATGACTTGTCCACTGGCCGGCGGGACAACCTGCAGATCGACCACCCACGGCTGGAACTGATCGAAGGCGATGTCGCCGATGCTGCTCTGGTCATGCGGGCTGCGGCAGGTTGCAGTGCCGTGGTGCACCTGGCCGCAGTGGCTTCGGTGCAGGCCTCGGTCGAAGATCCGGTGCGTACCCACCAGAGCAATTTCATCGGCACCCTCAATGTTTGTGAAGCCATGCGCGTGCACGGTCTGCGCCGGGTGGTGTTCGCCTCCAGTGCCGCCGTGTATGGCAACAATGGCGAGGGCGAGTCGATCGCCGAGGATACGCCCAAGGCACCGCTGACGCCCTATGCCGTGGACAAGCTGGCCAGTGAGCAATACCTGGACTTCTACCGCCGTCAGCATGGGCTGGAGCCGGTGGTGTTCCGCTTCTTCAATATCTTCGGGCCTCGCCAGGACCCGTCCTCGCCCTATTCCGGGGTTATCAGCATCTTCTGCGAGCGTGCTGTGCAGGGCCTGCCGATCACCGTGTACGGGGATGGCGAGCAGACCCGCGATTTCCTGTATGTAGGCGACCTGGTGCAAGTGATGGTGCAGGCGCTGGAGCAGCCGCAGGTCGAGGAGGGTGCGGTGAACATCGGCCTCAACCAGGCAACGTCGATCAACCAAATGCTCGCGGCGCTGCAGAAAGTCGTGGGCAGCTTGCCAGCGGTGACCTACGCGGCGGCGCGTGCCGGTGATATTCGTCATTCGCGGGCCGATAACCAGCGCTTGCTGGCGCGGTTTGCATTCCCGCAGGCTACGCCGATGGTCGAGGGGCTGGCCCGGCTACTGGGTAAAAGCTGAAGTCACGGGCCAAGCGATGCCCTGCCTGCACGGCCTGTAGGAGCAACTGTCTTTCTCAAAATGTGAAAAGCCTGCGCGATCCATTGTGGGAGCGGGCGTGCCCGCGAAGCAGGCGACGCGGTGTCTGGCACCGGCTGCGCCGGTGTTCGCGGGCACGCTGAACTGGTCAAGTAATTT
>NZ_DKJF01000021.1:0-64206 GCF_002454615.1 Pseudomonas sp. UBA6699 | reverse complement strand
GAGCGATCGGCCTCCCCGGAAGTGCTTCTTCAGCCTGACGAGAATATCTTCTCCCGCCAGGCCAGTCACAACATACAAGCAGCGACCGCAGCTCGCGATGCGCCGCGCGGGCGGCGCTCGATCTCACAGGCGCTGAAGATGCTCCGGCTACCCTTGCCAGGAACCATAGAATCTCCCACAGCTCAAAAATTGCACGGTCGTTGAGGTGCGCCCTTGTGTCGCGATGGGCCGCAACGCGGTCCCAAAAGCCCCAATGTTTCGCGTAGCATGCCCCCACCGTAACCCGAGACACCGCCCCATGCTGATCCCTTACGAGCAACTGCAAGCCGAAACACTGACCCGCCTGATCGAAGACTTCGTCACCCGCGACGGTACCGACAATGGTGACGATACCCCGCTGGAAACACGGGTACTGCGGGTACGCCAGGCATTGGCCAAGGGCCAGGCCTTCATCCTGTTCGACCCCGAAAGCCAGCAGTGCCAGTTGCTGGCCAAGCATGACGTGCCGCGGGAACTGCTCGACTAGCCGGTCTCGGCTTTCTTGGCTTCCTTGATGCGCTTGTACACCTCGGACCGGTGCACCGGCACTTCCCGTGGGGCATCCACGCCAAAGCGCACCACCCCGTCACGGGTTTCGACCACCACGAGGCGGATGTTCTCACCGATCATGATGACCTCGCCCACTTCGCGCCCTATCACCAGCATGTTCCGGTCCTCCTGCACAAGGTAAAACCGGAGACTGCATCGTCAGGATCAGGCTACTCAATAGCTCCGCAGCGATTCAGAAGCGCCCTACATCTACTGGTAATTCGCCCTACAGATATTTCATCGCGAAACCGCTTTGGCACGCATTTTCACGGCCATTTCGGCCATTTCCTGGTAGAGCCGCTCGGGGGCTTGCCGCTTCAATTCCCAAGCCTGCCGCCCGGCCTCATGCGGCATAATCAGGAACTCGCCAGCAGCGACCTGCCGGTGGATGTAGTCGGCAATGTCCGCCGCATTGATCGGCGACCCTTCCAGCAACTTGCCGACCTGAGCCTTCATGGCCGGGTTCGGGCCGCGGAACGAGTCCAGCAGATTGGTCTGGAAGAACGACGGGCACACCACATGCACCGCCACCTCCACCTGGCGCAATTCCACCAGCAGGCTCTCCGACAGCGCCAGCACGCCGGCCTTGGCGACGTTGTAGTTGCTCATGCCCGGCCCCTGCATCAGGGCGGCCATCGACGCGACGTTGATGATGCGCCCCTTGCTGCGCTCCAGCAGGGGCAGGAAGGCCTTGCAGCCCTTGACCACGCCCATCAGGTTGACGGCGATCTGCCAGTCCCAGTCTTCCAGCGACAGCTCGGCAAAGAACCCGCCCGAGGCAACCCCGGCGTTGTTGACCACCACGTCGATGCCACCGAACTGCTCGGTACAGGCCTGGGCCAGGGCTGTGAGCTGGCTGTAGTCGCGCACGTCGCAGCGCTGGACGAAACCCTCACCGCCGGCCGCACGGGCCAGGTCCAGCGTTTCGCGCAGGCCGCCTTCGTTGACATCGGCCAGCGCTAGGCGCCACCCCTCACGTGCCCAACGCAGGGCAATTTCGCGCCCGAGGCCTGAGCCGGCTCCGGTAATCATGATGCGGTTGTGCATGGTGGCTGGCCCTGTCTCGTTGAGGTATGAAACGAGTCTAAACAAGGGCCTGGCCAACGGCAGGGTTCATCAGGGTAGTGAATGTGGGGGCATGAACCGGCACAAAATGGAATCTTTCACATTGCCCACCAGTCCGAACTTACAAGAGGCCGGCAACCCGAGGCCCTTGACCCCTAACCACGCAAGGACACGTACATGACCACGATCCTCATCATCATCCTGATTCTTCTGTTGATTGGTGGCTTACCGGTCTTCCCACACTCGCGCAGCTGGGGCTACGGCCCGTCCGGCATCGTCGGCGTGGTACTGGTGGTCCTGCTGGTGTTGTTACTGCTGGGCAGGATCTAGACGCGCCACGCCAGGCATAAAAAAACCGCGCTTCGGCGCGGTTTTTTTATGGGCGGGCGGGCTCAGTGCGACACAGCGCCTGAAGCCCCCAGGCCAGTCTGCGAACGGACGAACTGCGGGAAGAACAGCGCGCGTTCGTTTTCTGCGGCCTTGGACTTGTCGGTGACCGAGAAGAACCAGATGCTGACGAAGGCAATGGCCATCGAGAACAGCGCGGGGTACTCGTACGGGTAGATCGGCTTTTCATGGCCCAGGATCTGCACCCAGATGGTCGGGCCAAGGATCATCAGCGTCACTGCGCTGACCAGGCCCAGCCAGCCGCCGATCATGGCGCCACGGGTGGTCAGCTTTTTCCAGTACATCGAAAGCAGCAGGACCGGGAAGTTGCAGCTGGCGGCGATGGAGAACGCCAGGCCGACCATGAAGGCGATGTTCTGCTTCTCGAACAGGATGCCCAGGCCGATCGCCAGTACGCCGAGGGCGACGGTGGTGATCTTCGACACGCGGATCTCGTCCTTGTCGTTGGCCTTGCCCTTGCGCCACACGCTGGCGTACAGGTCGTGGGACACTGCCGAGGCACCCGCCAGGGTCAGGCCGGCGACCACCGCCAGGATGGTGGCGAACGCCACTGCCGAGATGAAGCCGAGGAACACGCTGCCACCCACGGCATTGGCCAGGTGCACCGCGGCCATGTTGTTGCCGCCCAGCAGCGCGCCGGCGGCGTCCTTGAAGTCAGGGTTGGTGCTGACCAGCAGGATGGCGCCAAAGCCGATGATGAAGGTGAGGATGTAGAAGTAGCCGATGAAGCCGGTGGCGTACAGCACGCTCTTGCGGGCTTCCTTGGCGTCACTGACGGTGAAGAAGCGCATCAGGATGTGCGGCAGGCCGGCCGTACCGAACATCAGCGCCAGGCCGAGGGAGAACGCCGAGATCGGGTCTTTGACCAGGCCGCCCGGGCTCATGATGGCCTCGCCCTTGGCGTGCACCTTGATCGCTTCGGAGAACAGCGTGTTGAAGTCGAAGCCCACGTGTTTCATCACCATCAGCGCCATGAAGCTGGCACCGGACAGCAACAGCACGGCCTTGATGATCTGTACCCAGGTGGTGGCCAGCATGCCGCCGAACAGCACGTACAGGCACATCAGGATACCCACCAGGATCACCGCCACATGGTAATCCAGGCCGAACAGCAGCTCGATCAGCTTGCCGGCACCGACCATCTGCGCGATCAGGTAGAACGCCACCACCACCAGCGAGCCGGAAGCCGACAGGGTGCGGATTTCCTTTTGCCCGAGGCGGTACGAAGCCACGTCGGCGAAGGTGTACTTGCCCAGGTTGCGCAGGCGTTCGGCAATCAGGAAGAGAATGATCGGCCAGCCGACCAAGAAGCCGATCGAGTAGATCAGGCCATCGTAGCCAGAGGTGAACACCAGTGCGGAAATGCCCAGGAACGAGGCTGCCGACATGTAGTCGCCGGCAATCGCCAGGCCATTCTGGAAACCGGTGATCTTGCCGCCGGCCGCGTAGTAGTCCGACGCCGACTTGTTGCGCTTGGAGGCCCAGTAGGTGATGCCCAGGGTGAAGGCGACGAACGCCACGAACATGGCGATGGCAGAGACGTTCAGCGGTTGCTTCTGCACCTCGCCGGTCAGGGCATCGGCGGCCCACACGGCGGGTGCGAAGGCTCCGCAGGCCAGTATGGCCAGGGCTTTGGCGTGGCGAATCATTGTTGCGCCTCCTTCAGGATGGCCTTGTTCAGCTCATCGAACTCGCCGTTGGCGCGGCGCACGTAGATGGCGGTAAGGACGAATGCCGAGACGATCAGGCCGACGCCGATGGGGATACCCCAGGTGATCGACGACTCAGGGCTGAGCTTGGCGCCCAGTATGTGAGGACCGTAGGCAATGAGGAGGATGAAAGCGCAGTACAAGCCAAGCATGATCGCCGAGAGGATCCAGGCGAACCGTTCGCGTTTGCTGACCAGCTCCTTGAAGCGAGGGCTGTTTTGTATCGAGAGGTAAATGCTGTCGTTCATTGTTTTTGTCCTAGCAGCACAAGTAGGGAAACACCCACACCCTTACTTTATGCTGCCGATGGACGCCAACCAGACGACCTTAGTCTTAGATGCAACGGTGTTTTACCGTTTGCGTAACAAAGTGCCGGCCCATTCGCGAGAAAACCCGCTGCCCTGCGGCAGCGGGTTTACCCGCGAAGCAACAAAACCGGCCCTTCAGGTTGTTACTTGCCAGTCCATTCCTTCACGCGGTCCGGGTGCTTGGCCACCCAGTCCTTGGCCGCCGCTTCAGGCTTGGCGCCTTCCTGGATGGCCAGCATCACTTCGCCAATCTCGTCTTTGGACTGCCAGCTGAATTTCTTCAGGAACTCGGCCACTTCCGGTGCCTTGGTCGCCAGTTCTTTGCTGCCAATGCTGTTTACGGTTTCCGACGCGCCATAAACGCCTTTCGGGTCTTCGAGGAACTTCAGCTTCCACTTGGCGAACATCCAGTGCGGCACCCAGCCGGTCACTGCAATCGACTGCTGCTTGGCGTAGGCACGGCCCAGTTCGGCGGTCATCGCGGCGCCCGAGCTGGCCTGCAGCTTGTAGCCGGTCAGGTCGTAGTCCTTGATGGCCTGTTCGGTCTTGATCATCACGCCCGAGCCTGCATCGATGCCGACGATCTTCTGCTTGAAGCTGTTGTCGGTCTTGAGGTCGGCGATGCTGGTGGCCTTGACGTACTCAGGCACGATCAAGCCGATCTTGGCATCTTTGAAGTTGGCGCCGTAGTCGACCACGTTATCCTTGTTCTTGGCCCAGTACTCGCCATGGGTCACCGGCAACCAGGCCGACAACATGGCATCGAGCTTGCCGGTCGCCACACCCTGCCACATGATCCCGGTGGCAACGGCCTGCAACTTCACATCGTAGCCGAGCTTCTGCTTGATTACTTCGGCCGCCACGTTGGTGGTTGCCACGCTGTCGGCCCAGCCGTCCACGTAGCCAATGCTCACTTCCTTGGCCATTGCCTGTGCTGCGCTCAATCCCAGTACCAGGGCGGTGCCCACCCCCAGGAAACGTCGCATTTTTTTCAAAGTTGCCATCAAAGCATCCCCTCGTCAGGTCTTGGAGATTCCATCATCTGCCTGCAACCCCGGGCGACCTGATCCAGCTGCGACCTGTACCTGCCCCATATGCGACAGCACTGTGCCATTAGCGCCATATGCCCACCACGACCTGCGCGATCCTTGCATGCCAAAGCTTTGGCGCCGGGCTACTATCTATCCCTTTGTGCCTGACGATGGACCGCCTGATGCCCCGTTCTGCCCGCGCGCTGCTGCCGTTGTACCTGTTTGCCTGCCTGTTCGCCCTGCTGGGGCTGGGAGCGCTCTGGTACGGGCTTGGCAAGCCGCTGCAACTGCCCGATGCCGCGAGCCCTGCACACAAGCTGCAATGTGCCTCGTACACACCGTTCGACAAGGACCAGTCGCCCTACGACCAACCGTTTCGGCTGCGCCCGCAGCGCATGGATGCCGACCTGGCCTTGTTGGCCGAACGCTTTCAGTGCATTCGCACCTATTCCATGACCGGTCTTGAAGCAATACCGGCGCTGGCGCGCAAGCACGGCCTGAAGGTGATGCTGGGGGCCTGGGTCAATGCGCACGCCACCGACACCGAGCGGGAAATCAACCTGCTGATCGCCGCCGCCAATGCCAACCCCGACGTGGTCAGCGCAGTGATCGTCGGCAACGAAACCCTGCTGCGCAAGGAGGTGACCGGTGCACACCTGGCCACGCTGATCGCCCGGGTGAAAAGCCAGGTGCACGTGCCGGTGACCTACGCCGATGTCTGGGAATTCTGGTTACAGCACCCGCAGGTGGCACCGGCGGTGGACTTCCTCACCATTCACCTGTTGCCCTACTGGGAGGACGACCCCCAGGGCATCGACCAGGCCTTGGCCCATGTCGCCGATGTACGCCGGGTGTTCGGTACGCGCTTTGCGCCCAAGGACGTCCTGATTGGTGAAACCGGCTGGCCCAGCGAAGGCCGCCAGCGCGAGACGGCAGTGCCCAGCCGGGTCAATGAAGCGCGCTTCATTCGTGGTTTTGTGAGCATGGCAGAGGCCAATGGCTGGCACTACAACCTGATCGAGGCCTTCGACCAGCCGTGGAAGCGTGCCAACGAAGGTGCGGTGGGCGGGTACTGGGGGTTGTACGATGCCGACCGGCAGGACAAGGGTGTGCTGGAAGGGCCGGTGAGCAACCTGCACTACTGGCCGCAGTGGTTGCTGGGCAGCGCCGCGCTGATGCTGGTCATGCTGGTGCTGGCCGGGCGCCCCGCCACCCTGCGGGCGGCGTTGCTGTTACCGCTGCTGGCAGCGCTGGGGGCGGGTTGCCTGGGCTTGTGGGGCGAGCTGGTGCGTACCCATGCGCGCTTCGCCGGGGAATGGGCGTGGGCGCTGGGGCTGGTCGCACTGAACCTGTTGGTGCTGGCCCATGCCGTGTTGGCCCAGGCGCAGCGCGCCGGTTGGCGCGAGCGGCTGTTCGCCGGGTTGCAGGCGCGCGCCGGCTGGCTGTTGCTGGCAGCGGGCTTCGCTGCGGCGGTGAGCATGCTGGCGCTGGTGTTCGACCCGCGCTACCGCAGCTTCCCCACTGCAGCGCTGGCGTTGCCGGCGCTGGTGTACGCGCTGTGGCCGGTGCGTGCGCGGCGGGCGGAGGTGGCATTGCTGGCGTTTATCGTGGGCGCCGGGGTGGCGCCACAGCTGTTTGTCGAAGGGCTGCAGAACCGCCAGGCCTGGGGGTGGGCGGTGGTGAGCGTGATAATGACAGTGGCGCTGTGGCGCAGCTTGCGGCTGCGCGCGGTGTGATGGCGGCCGCGACGCACCTTTCATGCGGCGGTTGGCCTGGTCAGGCCCGCCGCTGCGAGCGGACCAACCGCAAGCCCGCCAGCACCAGCGCAAACACCGCAATGCTGGCGGTATACAGCACCAGCGCCGGCACCGCGAACACCAGGGCCAGGAAAGCCAGCCACCAGCCTGCACGGCCGGCGACCACCTGCGCCAACAGGGCCAGGCCCAAACCGCCCCAGGCCAGCACCTGGTGGTGAATGCCCAGCCCCAGCAACGACCGGACCTCGCACTGCCAGTACGCCGCCGGTAATGTGCACAGGCCGACCCACTGGCCGTCTTCCATCAGCCCGTAACGCACCGCGTAACTGACTGCGAGCCACAGCCCGATGAACAGCATGACCATGGCTGCCGGCAAGGCACGAGACATCCTGTTTTCCCTACAGTCACTATTGAAGAAAACGATGATCACCCATCGCCCTTGATAAGGCAAAATTGTCGGCCTGCAGCTATGTTGCAGATAACAAGAACACCAAAGGCCACTACGCCAGGCAACTTTGTTCAGCCCGCAGTGGTCCTAGCCTGCATACGCTTGACCTTGCGTTCTTTTGGGGGATTACATGCTTCGTACTTTGCGCCTCGCTGCCTTGCTCGGTGGCCTGCTCATGGCTGTGGCCGCTTCAGCGCGCGATATCGACGCCGCCAGCTATGGCTACCCCTTGACCAACCCGTTCGAGGCCACCATCGCCACCACACCGCCGGAGCAGCGCCCGACCCTGCCCAGCGATGAAGACATCGACCAGTCCGACTACAGCCTGAACCTGCGCCCGGAGCGCGAGTTCATCCTGCCCGACAACTTCTGGGCGGTGAAAAAGCTCAAGTACCGCCTGGCCCGCCAGGACCACGCGGCGCCGCTGATCTTCATCATCGCCGGCACCGGGGCCGCCTACAACAGCACCATCAACGAATACCTGAAGAAGCTGTTCTATCAGGCCGGTTTCCACGTGGTGCAGTTGTCTTCGCCTACCAGCTACGACTTCATAAGCGCCGCCTCGCGCTTTGCCACCCCCGGCATCACCCAGGAAGACGCCGAAGACCTGTACCGGGTCATGCAGGCCGTGCGGGCCCAGCACCCGCGCCTGCCGGTCAGCGAGTTCTACCTGACCGGCTACAGCCTGGGGGCCCTCGACGCGGCGTTCGTCAGCCACCTGGACGAAACCCGCCGCAGCTTCAACTTCAAGCGCGTGTTGCTGCTCAACCCACCGGTCAACCTGTACACCTCGATCAACAACCTCGACAAGCTGGTGCAAACCCAGGTGAAGGGCATCGACCGCAGCACCACCTTCTACGAGTTGATGCTGCAAAAGCTCACCCGCTACTTCCAGGACAAGGGCTACATCGACCTCAACGATGCCCTGTTGTACGACTTCCAGCAGTCGAAACAACATTTGTCCAACGAACAGATGGCCATGTTGATCGGCACCTCGTTCCGCTTCTCGGCGGCCGACATTGCCTTTACCTCCGACCTGATCAACCGTCGCGGCCTGATCATTCCGCCGAAGTACCCGATCACCGAAGGCAGCAGCCTCACGCCGTTCTTCAAACGTGCACTGCAGTGTGACTTCGACTGCTACATGACCGAGCAGGTAATCCCCATGTGGCGTGCACGCACCGACGGCAACAGCATCCTGCAACTGATCAACCAGGTCAGCCTGTACGCGCTGGCAGACTACCTGCACAGCAGCGACAAGATCGCGGTGATGCACAACGCCGACGACGTCATCCTCGGCCCGGGCGACATCGGCTTCCTGCGCAAGGTCTTTGGTGACCGGCTGACCCTCTACCCCCATGGCGGCCATTGCGGCAACCTCAACTACCGCGTCAACAGCGACGCCATGCTGGAGTTCTTCCGTGGTTAACAAACTCCTCTTCGCCACTGCCCTGCTAGCCGCCGGCCATACCCTGGCCGCCGAAACCGCACCGCGGGCCAGCGTGGTCGAGGCCGACCCGCAGGTGGTTGGCACAGCGCCACTGGTGCCCGAGTCCGACGGTTTTCTCGACCCGCTGCGCGAGCTGAAATTCAACCCCGGCCTGGACCAGCGCGAGTTCGAGCGCTCCACGTTGGAGGCGCTGAACGTGTACGACCCGCTGGAGTCGGTCAACCGGCGCATCTACCACTTCAACTACCGCCTCGACCAGTGGGTGCTGCTGCCGTTGGTGAACGGCTACCAGTACGTTACGCCAAGCTTCGTCCGCACCGGGGTCAGCAACTTCTTCAATAACCTGGGCGATGTGCCGAACCTGTTCAACAGCGTGCTGCAGCTCAAGGCCAAACGCTCGGCCGAGATCACCGCGCGGTTGATGTTCAACACCATCATTGGCGTGGGCGGGCTGTGGGACCCGGCGACCAGCATGGGTCTGCCACGGCAGAGCGAAGACTTTGGCCAGACGCTGGGCTTCTACGGGGTACCCGAAGGTCCGTACCTGATGCTGCCGCTGCTGGGCCCGTCGAACCTGCGCGATACCACCGGCCTGGCAGTGGACTACGCCGGCGAGCAGAGCATCAACTACCTCAACGTGGCCGACGCCAGCAAGGACCACCCCGAGATCTTCGCCTTGCGCGTGGTGGACAAGCGCTACAACACCAAATTCCGCTATGGCCAGCTCAACTCGCCGTTCGAGTATGAAAAGGTGCGCTACGTCTATACCCAGTCGCGCAAGCTGCAAATAGCGGAGTAAGCCGGCCGGGCCCTTTGGCGGCGGTGCAATGCCGCAAAAGGGCCGGCGCAGGCGCTATCCGATACCCAGGAACTGGCGCAGCTCGCGCTGTTTGGCCAAGGCGTCGCGGCGCCCCAACTCGATCAGCTCACTGCAATAACCGGCTTCGAACAGCAGATAGCTCAACACCCCCGCCCCACTGGTACGGGTTGCCCCCGGCCCGCGCAGGGACAGGCGCAGCGCCGCCGGCAGATCGCGGCGGTGGCGCGCGGCAATCTCGTCCAGCGGCTGGCTGGGCGCAACCACCAGCACATCGATCGGTGCCAGGCCCAGGCGGCGTGCGTCCAGGTGCGCTGGCAACAGCCGGCCCAGGTGGTTGAGCCGCTGCAGCAGTTCGATGTCATCTTCCAGGCTGTCGATGAAGGTGCTGTTGAGCAGGTGCCCGCCGATCTGCGCCAGGCTTGGCTGCTGCCCGCTGAACACCCGCTGGGGCGGCAAGGGTGGCGCAGGCCGCTGCGGGTTGCCGCTGACGCCGACCACCAGCACCCGGCTGGCACCCAGGTGCAGGGCCGGGCTTATCGGAGCCGACTGCCGCACCGCACCGTCACCGTAATACTCGTCACCCAGCTGCACCGGCGCGAACAGCAGCGGGATCGCCGCACTGGCCAACAGGTGGTCGATGCCCAGCGGCGTGGGCACGCCGATGCGGCGGTGGCGCAACCAGGCCTCGATCGAGCCTCGGCCCTGGTAGAAGGTCACTGCCTGGCCGGACTCGTAACCGAAGGCGGTTACCGCTACCGCGCGCAGTTGCTCGGCGGCCAAGGCCTGGCCAATGCCATCCAGGTTCAGCTGCGCCTCCAGCAAGGTGCGCAGCGGGCGGCTGTCGAGCAACGCCACGGGCGCCTGGCCGCCCAGCCCAAGCAGGTTGTGGCCGACAAACCGGCTGGCCTGGCGCACCACCCCAGGCCAGTCACTGCGGATCACCAGGTGGCTGGAAATGTTCTGCCAGAAGTGCGTCAGCCGTTGCACGGCGCTGTTGAACTGGCCGGCACCGCTGGCCAGGGTCACGGCGTTGATGGCCCCTGCCGAAGTGCCGACGATCACCGGGAACGGGTTGGCTGCGCTGGCCGGCAACAGCTCGGCGATACCGGCCAGTACGCCGACCTGATAGGCGGCGCGGGCGCCACCGCCAGACAGGATAAGGCCGGTTACCGCAGGTGGGGCCATGGCGTGCTTCCCGACGACACAGGGTTCAACGCTTTTTCTTGTCATACAGCCGCTCAGCCCCTTCGGGCCGCGACTTGAACCGGCGGTGCGCCCACAGGTACTGCTCGGGGCATTCGCGCAGCACGCTTTCGACCCACTGGTTGATGCGCAGGCAATCGGCCTCTTCGCTTTCCCCGGGGAAATCCGCCAACGGTGGGTGGATCACCAGCCGGTAGCCGCTGCCATCGTCCAGGCGTTTCTGGGTGAACGGAATGACCTGCGCCTTGCCCAGCCGGGCAAACTTGGTGGTGGCCGTGACCGTTGCGGCGGGTATGCCGAACAGCGGCACGAACAGGCTCTGCTTGGTGCCGTAGTCCTGGTCCGGCGCGTACCAGATCGCCCGGCCCGAACGCAGCAGCTTGAGCATGCCACGCACATCCTCACGTTCCACCGCCAGCGAATCGAGGTTGTGGCGCTCGCGGCCGCTGCGCTGGATGAAATCGAACAGCGCGTTACCATGCTCGCGGTACATGCCGTCGATGGTGTGCTGCTGGCCCAGCAGCGCCGCGCCGATTTCCAGGGTGGTGAAGTGCACCGCCATCAGGATGGCCCCCTGCCCCGCCTGCTGCGCGGCTTGCAGGTGCTCCAGGCCCTCGACATGGGCCAGGCGTGCCAGCCGCGCCTTGGGCCACCACCAGCTCATGGCCATTTCGAAGAAGGCGATGCCGGTGGACGCGAAGTTGGCCTTCAGCAACCGCTGCCGTTCGTCGACTGACAGCTCCGGAAAGCACAGCTCCAGGTTGCGCGCAGCAATGCGCCGGCGCTCGCCGGCAAAGTGGTACATCACCGCGCCCAGCGCGGCACCGATTTTCAACAGCACCCGGTACGGCAACTGGACTACCAGCCACAGCAGGCCCAGGCCCAGCCACAGGCCCCAGAACTTTGGGTGAAGGTAATAGCGACGAAAACGCGGGCGTTCCATTGAAGCATCCGGAAAGACAAAGGCTGCGCATTCTACAACGGATCAGCGCATGTTGCGGGCAACCGGTGTTCTCGTTATAAGTCAGGGCACTTTTTCCGCAACAAGCCGTCTATGCAGACCATGAGCCCAAACCACACACCCGACACCGCTTCCGTGTTCCAGCTCAAGGGCAGCATGCTTGCCATCACCGTACTGGAACTGGCGCGCAATGACCTTGAAGCCCTGGACCGCCAGCTGGCGGCCAAAGTCGCCCAGGCGCCGAACTTCTTCAGTAACACGCCGCTGGTGCTGGCGCTGGACAAGCTGCCTGCCGATGAAGGGGCAATCGACCTGCCCGGCTTGATGCGGATCTGCCGCCACCATGGCCTGCGTACGCTGGCCATTCGTGCCAGCCGCATCGAGGACATCGCCGCCGCCATCGCCATCGACCTGCCCGTGCTGCCGCCGTCCGGCGCCCGTGAGCGGCCGCTGGAGCCCGAACCCGAAGCGGTGAAAAAACCCGAACCCGCCCCGGTACCGCCCCCAGCCCCGGAGCCGGAGGTACGCCCGACCCGTATCATCACTTCGCCGGTACGCGGCGGCCAGCAGATCTACGCCCAAGGTGGCGATCTGATAGTCACGGCTTCGGTCAGCCCAGGTGCGGAACTTCTGGCCGATGGCAACATCCATGTGTACGGCGCCATGCGCGGCCGCGCCCTGGCCGGCATCAAAGGCAATACCAAGGCACGTATCTTCTGCCAGCAGATGACCGCCGAAATGGTCTCCATCGCTGGCCAGTACAAGGTCTGCGAAGACCTGCGCCGCGACCCGCTGTGGGGCACCGGCGTGCAAGTCAGCCTGTCTGGTGACGTGTTGAACATCACCCGTCTTTAACGGATACTTGCCAGCATTTTTAGTGCAACTTTTTTTACAGTTGCCTTTTATTTGAGCTATTAAAGCTATTTCAGTTTTTTGCAGGGACAAGTGTCCCGACTATTTTAGGGGTGAAACACCTTGGCCAAGATTCTCGTGGTTACTTCCGGCAAGGGGGGTGTGGGCAAGACCACCACCAGCGCCGCCATTGGTACCGGCCTCGCACTGCGCGGCCACAAGACCGTCATCGTCGACTTCGACGTGGGCCTGCGTAACCTCGACCTGATCATGGGCTGCGAACGCCGCGTGGTGTACGACTTCGTCAACGTGGTCAACGGCGAAGCCAACCTGCAGCAGGCCCTGATCAAGGACAAGCGCCTCGAGAACCTGTACGTGCTGGCCGCCAGCCAGACCCGTGACAAGGACGCGCTGACCCAGGAAGGCGTGGAAAAGGTACTGATGGACCTGAAAAAGGACTTCGAGTACGTGATCTGCGACTCGCCGGCCGGTATCGAGAAAGGCGCGCACCTGGCGATGTATTTCGCCGACGAAGCGATTGTCGTGACCAACCCTGAAGTGTCGTCGGTACGTGACTCGGACCGCATGCTGGGTATCCTGTCGAGCAAATCGCGCCGTTCCGAGAACGGCGAAGAGCCGATCAAGGAGCACCTGCTGATCACCCGCTACCATCCCGAGCGCGTGGTGAAGGGCGAAATGCTCAGCGTGGCCGACGTCGAAGAAATCCTGTCGATCAAACTCAAAGGCGTCATCCCGGAGTCTCAGGCTGTGCTCAAGGCTTCCAACCAGGGTATCCCGGTCATCCTCGATGACCAGAGCGACGCTGGCCAGGCCTACAGCGATGCAGTCGACCGCCTGTTGGGCAAAGAGAAGCCAATGCGCTTCATCGATGTACAGAAGAAAGGATTCTTCGAGCGCATTTTCGGGAGCAAATAAACCATGAACCTTTTTGACTTCTTTCGTGGCAGACAGAAACAGACCAGCGCGTCGGTGGCGAAAGAGCGTCTACAGATCATCGTGGCGCACGAGCGCGGCCAGCGCAGCGAGCCGGACTACCTGCCGGAGCTGCAGAAAGAACTGCTGGAAGTGATCCGCAAGTATGTGAACATCGGCAATGACGACGTGCATATCGAGCTGGAGAACCAGGGCAGCTGCTCGATTCTGGAGCTGAACATTACCTTGCCGGATCGTTGATTCGGCAAAAAAGCCGGGGCTGCGTTGCAGCCCTTTCGCGACACAAGGCCGCTCCCACAAGGGTTATGCACTCCCCTGTGGGAGCGGCCTTGTGTCGCGAAAGGGCCGCAAAGCGGCCCCGCTGTTTTCCCCTGATATAACCGAGACCGAGCAATGCCGCTGTCGAACATCCAGATCCTGCACGAAGACGCCGCCATCCTGGTGATCAACAAGCCGACGCTGCTGCTGTCGGTGCCTGGCCGCGCCGACGACAACAAGGACTGCCTGATCACCCGCCTGCAGGAAAACGGCTACCCCGACGCCCTGATCGTGCACCGCCTGGACTGGGAAACGTCGGGCATCATCCTGCTGGCCCGCGATGCCGACAGCCACCGCGAGCTGTCGCGCCAGTTCCACGACCGTGAAACCGAAAAAGCCTACACCGCGTTGTGCTGGGGGCAGCCGGCGCTGGACAGCGGCAGCATCGACCTGCCGCTGCGCTACGACCCACCGACCAAGCCCCGCCACGTGGTGGACCATGAGCAAGGCAAGCATGCCCTCACCTTCTGGCGCATCGTCGAGCGCTGTGGCGACCACTGCCGGGTGGAGCTGACCCCGATCACCGGGCGTTCACACCAGTTGCGCGTGCACATGCTGTCGATCGGGCACCCGTTGCTGGGCGATCGCCTGTATGCCAACCCGCAGGCATTGGCGGCGCATGAGCGGTTGTGCCTGCACGCCTCGATGCTGAGCTTCACCCACCCGGTTTCCGGGCAACGGCTGAAGTTCGAGTGCCCTGCACCTTTTTGAGCTGCAAGCTGCAAGCTGCAAGAAAAAGCAAAGACAGATCGCGTGGAAGCTTGCTCCGCGGACTGCCTTTGCTTGAAGCTTGTAGCTTACGACTTGTAGCTTATGGCTTGTAGCTTATGGCTTGTAGCTTATGGCTTGAAGCTTATAGCTTGAAGCTCGAATTGGAGTGAGTTATGCGCGATGCACTGAATTCTGGCCTTATCGACTTTCTCAAGGCCTCCCCCACGCCCTTCCATGCCACCGCCAGCCTGGCCCAACGCCTGGAGGCAGCCGGTTACCAGCGCCTGGACGAGCGTGATAGCTGGGCCACGGTGCCGGGCGGGCGCTACTACGTTACCCGCAACGATTCATCGATCATCGCCATCAAGTTGGGCAAGCAAGCCCCGCTACACCACGGTATCCGCATGGTCGGCGCGCATACCGACAGCCCTTGCCTGCGGGTCAAGCCGCAGCCCGAGCTGCAGCGCCAGGGCTTTTTGCAACTGGGCGTAGAAGTGTATGGCGGCGCCCTGCTGGCGCCGTGGTTCGACCGCGACCTGTCGCTGGCCGGGCGGGTCACCTACCGCCGTGATGGCAAGGTCGAAAGCCAACTGATCGACTTCAAACTGCCCATTGCCATCATCCCCAACCTGGCCATCCACCTGAACCGCACCGCCAATGAGGGCTGGGCGATCAACCCGCAGAACGAACTGCCGCCGATTCTGGCCCAGGTGGCCGGTGACGAACGCATCGACTTCCGCGCCCTGCTCACCGAGCAACTGGCCCGTGAACACGAGCTGATCGCCGACGTGGTGCTGGACTACGAACTGAGCTTCTACGACACCCAGCAGGCCGCCCTGGTCGGCCTGAACGGCGACTTCATCGCCGCGGCCCGCCTGGATAACCTGCTGTCGTGCTACGCCGGCCTGCAGGCACTGCTGGCCGCCGACAGCGACGAAACCTGCGTGCTGGTGTGCACCGACCATGAAGAGGTCGGTAGCTGCTCGGCCTGCGGCGCCGATGGCCCGATGCTGGAGCAGACCCTGCAACGCCTGCTGCCCGACGGCGACACCTACGTGCGCACCCTCCAGCGTTCGCTGATGGTATCGGCCGACAACGCCCACGGCGTACACCCCAACTATGCCGACAAGCACGACGGCAACCATGGGCCCAAACTCAACGCCGGGCCAGTGATCAAGGTGAACAACAACCAGCGTTACGCCACCAACAGCGAAACCGCTGGGTTCTTCCGCCACCTGTGCATGGCCGAAGAAGTGCCCGTGCAGAGCTTCGTGGTACGCAGCGACATGGGCTGTGGCTCGACCATCGGGCCGATCACGGCCAGCCACCTGGGTGTGCGCACCGTGGATATCGGTTTGCCGACCTTTGCCATGCACTCGATTCGCGAGCTGTGTGGTAGCCATGACCTGGCGCACCTGGTGAAGGTGCTGACAGCGTTCTACCGGTGCCGCGAGCTGCCTTGAGCTAGGCAGGTCTGGCCCTATCGCCGGCAAGCCACACAGGTACTGCACAACCTTCAGGGCTGGCGCTTTCCCTGTGGGAGCCGGCTTGCCGGCGATAGGGCCTGGCCTGCTCAAGGTCAATCCCGCTTCGCTTGCCACCCGCTATGCTTGTTACATGGCCCCACTGCAAAAGGATTGCTGTCCATGTCCCCGTTTTTGTCCCTGT
This sequence comes from Pseudomonas sp. UBA6699, assembly GCF_002454615.1. Taxonomy (NCBI): domain Bacteria; kingdom Pseudomonadati; phylum Pseudomonadota; class Gammaproteobacteria; order Pseudomonadales; family Pseudomonadaceae; genus Pseudomonas; species Pseudomonas sp. UBA6699. Next base: position 47,955 of record NZ_DKJF01000021.1, on the reverse strand, counting down.
TCGTGCCGGTTTTTCTGTTCCTGCTGTTGCTGACCGTTGGCTTCAGCATGCGCGAACGCAGTATCGGTGTGCTGATGATGTGGATCGGCACCTTGGGCATCTTTGGCCTTACCTGCTGGAAGATCCTCGAGAAACTGCCGACATAAACCTCTACACTCGGGCAATCGTTTGACCTGAGGTAGATTTGCCAGTGCCTGCCCTTCTGCGTTTCCTGTTCCTACTGTTCTTGCTGTTCATCACCCCGGTGCAGGCAGCGGGCCTGCCCAGCCTGCTGGGCAGCAGCGCGCCCGCGCAGCCGGAGGCCACCGAGCCACTGGGCGAGTCGCTGGACGAGGTGATCAAGAACCTCGAGAACGACCAGCAACGGGCCAAGCTGCTGGCCGACCTGAAAAAACTGCGCGATGCCACCCGGCAAACTCAGCCCAGTGTCGAGCAAGGTGTGCTCGGCCTGATCGGCGGTGCGCTGAGTGACTTCGAAAAACAGTTCAGCGGCGATGCCAGCCCGTTCCACCGCTGGGCGGCGGAAATCGAACAGGCCCAGGTCGAGCTGACCGAGCTGATGGTGCCGGTGCACCAGTGGCCGGCCATCCTGTTCGGCTTTGCCGCGGTGATTGCCGTGTGGAGCCTGCTGGCCTACTTCTTCAACTGGGTCGGCCACCGCATACGCCTGCGGTTTGGGCTGAGTGAAGAACTGCCGCAACACCCACGCACCTGGGACCTGGTGCGCTTTGCCTTGCGCAAGCTGGGCCCCTGGCTGGTGGCGCTGGTGTTCACCGTGTACCTGAGCTTCGTGCTGCCGCCGTCACTGGGCAAATCGCTGGCCATGGTGCTGGCCTACGCGCTGGTGGTGGGCACCTGCTTCTCGGCGGTGTGCGTCATCGCCTTTTCGCTGCTCGACGGCCCGCACCGCCACCGCGCCCTGCATATCCTGCGGCACCAGGCGTTCCGGCCGCTGTGGCTGATCGGCAGCTTCGCCGCCTTTGGCGAGGCCATGAGCGACCCGCGCCTGCTGGTGGCATTGGGTACCCACCTGGCACATGCGCTGGCAACCCTGGCCAATGTGATTGCCGCCCTGTGTACCGGGCTGTTCATCCTGCGCTTCCGCCGGCCGATCGCCCACCTGATCCGCAACCAGCCGCTGTCCCGGCGCCTGACGCGGCGCACGCTCAGCGACACCATCGAGATCCTTGGCAGCTTCTGGTTCATTCCCGCACTGATCCTGGTGGCGATTTCACTGTTCGCCACCTTCGTTTCTGCCGGTGACACCAGCACCGCGCTGCGCCAGTCACTGATGTGCACGGTGCTGGTGGTGGTGTGCATGGTGCTCAATGGCCTGGTGCGGCGGCATGCAGCCAACCCCAAGCGGGCGGCCAAGCGCCAGGCGGTGTATGCCGAGCGCCTGCGCAACTTTGGCTACCTGCTGGTGCACATCCTCATCTGGCTGCTGTTCATCGAGCTGGGCTTGCGCGTGTGGGGCCTGTCGATGATCACCTTCGCCGAGGGCGACGGTCACGACATCAGCGTGCGCCTGCTGGGGCTGGCCGGCACGCTGATCGTCGCCTGGCTGGTGTGGATCCTGGCCGACACCGCCGTGCACCATGCCTTGGTACGTTCGCGCCGGGGGCTGGCCAATGCCCGCGCGCAAACCATGATGCCGTTGATCCGCAACGTGATGTTCGTGGTCATCTTCATCATTGCCGTAATCGTGGCCCTGGCCAACATGGGCATGAACGTCACCCCGCTGCTGGCCGGTGCCGGCGTGATCGGCCTGGCCATCGGCTTTGGCGCGCAGTCGCTGGTGGCCGACCTGATCACCGGGCTGTTCATCATCATCGAAGACTCGCTGGCCATCGACGACTACGTGGATGTCGGCGGCCACCTGGGCACCGTCGAGGGGCTGACCATCCGCACCGTGCGCCTGCGCGATATCGACGGCATCGTGCACACCATTCCGTTCAGCGAAATCAAGAGCATCAAGAACTACTCGCGGGAGTTCGGCTACGCGATCTTCCGGGTGGCGATCCCGCACAGCATGAACATTGACCAGGCCATCACGCTGATTCGCGAAGTCGGGCAAAAACTGCGCAACGACCCACTGATGCGCCGCAATATCTGGTCGCCGCTGGAGCTGCAGGGCGTGGAAAGCTTCGAGTCGGGTTCGGCGGTGTTGCGAGCACGGTTCAAGACCGCGCCGATCAAGCAGTGGGAAGTGTCGCGGGCGTTCAACCTGGCGCTGAAGCGGCAGCTGGACGAGGCCGGGCTGGATCTAGCGACGCCACGGTTGTCGGTGCAGGTGGTGACCGCCGGGGGTGGTGGGATGGCGGAAACCGGTTCCTCCAGTTAGCGCCTTTTCGCGGGCTTGCCCGCGAAGCAGCCAACACCCTAGCCCGCCTGGGCACGAATACGAATGGCATCATGCCGCCAATACTCCAGGTCACAGTCGATCAGGTGCCCATACTGGTCGCTGTTGACCCGGGTAATGTGCAGCCCCGGGCTCCCCGCCGATACTTTTAACGCCCCCGCCGCTTCGACCGGCAATGCCGTTGGCAGGATCTCGAAACACACCTGCCCATACTCGATGCCATACACCCGCCCATAGATCTCGGTCAGCGACTGCGCCAGGTCGTGCTCGAGGATGTCCGGAAAATACCGGGGGGCGAGGTAGTGCTCGGCATACAACACTGCCCGCCCATCAATGCGCCGCAATCGGCAGATGCGCACCACACTGGACAACGCCGGCATCTGCAGGCGTGCGCAGATGGCTGCCGGGGCTGGCTGCAGCCGCGCCGACAGCAGCTCGGTGCTGGCCACGCGCCCTTGGGCGCGCACCATGGCATGGAAGTGGCTGCGTTCGATCAGGTCGTAGGTCAGGCGCTGCGGCGCCACAAACCAGCCGCGCCGCTCTTCGCGGTAGATCAGGCCCTGGGCTTCCAGCTGCACCAGCGCTTCACGCAGGGTAATGCGCGTGGTGCCGAACAGCTCGCTCAGCCGGCGCTCGGCCGGCAACTTGCCGCCCGGCTCCAGCAAGCCGTGCTCGATCTGCTCCTGCAGGGCATGGCAGATGGCTGTTACCGCACGCGGGGGCGTCGACTGCATCAAAAGGTTACCTATCTGGACTAGTCCAGCCCCACAAAGGGGCCTGTGAAGATTAGTGCAGCCTAGGCAGGGCTGATGAATATCCTGTGACAAGCGCCTGCCGCGACCCTTGCCAGAAACGCGCCAAGGCCGCCCGACCGGTTGAATTCCGTGGTCTACGCTTTAGTCGCAGGGCCGTTGCCGGTGTACCCCTACATCAAATTGTCACGCAAGCGGCCTACCTTGGCTCAAGGTTTGCTGACCTAGACCAACGGTCCAGAACACCCCTCACTCCTAACAACGATCGCTACAGGCACCCATACCAAGGAGCTTCGGATGAAAAAGTTGTTCATGGCGTCACTGCTCGGTTCGGCCATTACCCTGTGCACCTCGGCGCTGGCCGCCGGCCCTGACCTCAAGGCGCTGGAAGACGCCGCCCGCAAGGAAGGCACCGTCAACAGCGTGGGCATGCCCGATGCCTGGGCCAACTGGAAAGGCACCTGGGAAGACCTGGCCAGCAAATATGGCCTCAAGCACAGCGACACCGACATGAGCTCGGCGCAGGAGCTGGCCAAGTTCGAGGCCGAGAAAGACAACGCCAGCGCCGATATCGGTGACGTGGGCGCCGCCTTCGGCCCGATTGCAGTGGCCAAGGGTGTCAGCCAACCGTACAAGCCCAGCACCTGGGACCAGGTGCCGGCATGGGCCAAGGATGAAGATGGCCACTGGGCACTGGCCTATACCGGCACCATCGCCTTCATCATCAACAAGGATCTGGTCAAGGAAGGCGAACGCCCGAAAACCTGGCACGACCTGGAGAAAGGCAAGTACAAGGTCGCTATCGGTGACGTCGGCACCGCTGCCCAGGCGGCCAACGGCGTGTTGGCCGCGGCCATCGCCTACAAAGGCAGTGAAAGCAACATCGAACCCGGCCTGCAACTGTTCACCAAGCTGGCCCAGCAGAAGCGCCTGTCCCTGGCGAACCCGACCATCCAGACCCTTGAAAAGGGTGAAGTTGAAGTGGGCGTGGTATGGGACTTCAACGGCCTGAGCTACCGCGAGCAGATCGACCCCAAGCGTTTTGAAGTGCTGATCCCGGCCGACGGCTCGGTGATTTCCGGCTATACCACCGTCATCAACAAATACGCCAAGCACCCCAACGCTGCCAAGCTGACCCGTGAATACATCTTCAGCGACGCCGGGCAGATCAACCTGGCCAAGGGGCATGCACGGCCGATCCGAGCCGAGCACATGAAGTTGCCGGAAGACGTGCAGGCCAAACTGCTGCCCAATGAGCAGTACAGTGCGGCGCAGCCGATCAAGAATGCCGAAGCCTGGGAAACGACCTCGAAGAAGCTGCCGCAATTGTGGCAGGAGCAGGTGATCATCGAGATGGAATGAAGAAGCTTCAAGTAGCAAGCTGCAAGCTACAAGTGGAAGCCGGTGAGCGCCATGCCGGCTTCTTCTTGCAGCTTGTAGCTTGCAACTTTCAGCTTTCAGCTTTCAGCTAGAACCGCCTGCAGCTCATTGGGAGCCACCATGCAACACAACGTCATCCTGGTCCTGCTCGACGGCCTCAACTACCAGGTTGCCCACCATGCCATGGGCCACCTGCACGCTTATGTCGAGGCCGACCGCGCCGCGCTGTACCGCGTGGAATGCGAATTGCCATCGCTGTCACGGCCGTTGTACGAATGCATCCTCACCGGCGTAGCGCCCATCGACAGCGGTATCGTGCACAACGGCGTCAACCGCCTGTCCAACCAACGCAGCGTGTTCCACTACGCGCGTGAGGCCAACCTGGGCACGGCGGCAGCGGCCTATCACTGGATGAGCGAACTGTACAACCGCTCGCCTTTCGACCCGCAGCGCGACCGCCATACCCACGCCCCGAAGCTGCCGATCCAGCACGGGCTGTTCTATTGGGACGACCGTTACCCGGACTCACACCTGCTGGCCGACGGCGAGTACCTGCGCCGGCGGCACGCCCCGAACTTTCTGCTGTTGCACCCCATGAGCATCGATGATGTCGGCCACCACCATGGCCTGGACAGCAGCCAGTACCGCAATGCCGCGCGCAGCGTGGACATCCTGCTGGCCGACTACCTGCCAGGCTGGCTCGAAGAGGGCTACCAGGTACTGGTCACTGCCGACCACGGCATGAACAACGACCGCTCGCACAATGGCTTGCTCACCGAGGAACGCGAAGTGCCGCTGTTCGTCTTTGGCGAAGCCTTCAGCCTTGACCCGGCCGCCAAGCCACAGCAGACCGAGCTATGCGGCACCATCTGCGAGCTGCTGGGCGTGGCGCACGACAAAACGGTATGCAGGGAGTTGCTCAAGTGAACCGCAGCCGCTACCTGGCCTTGCTGTGCCTACTGCCGTTCGCGGTGTTCTTCGTCATCTTCCAGATCGCCCCGCTGGCCTGGGTGGCGATCAACAGCTTGCAATCGGAGGCTGGCTGGGGCCTGGCCAACTTCAGCAAGGTGTTCACCTCGAAGTTCTACCTGCAGGCGTTGCAACGCAGCCTGGAGATCAGCTTCTGGTCGAGCCTGTTCGGTATCGTCATCGCTACCCTCGGTGCCTATTCGCTGCGCCAGGTAGACTCGAGGCTGCGCGACTTCGTCAGCGCTTTCGCCAACATGACCAGCAACTTCGCCGGGGTGCCGCTGGCCTTTGCCTTCATCATCCTGCTCGGTTTCAACGGCGCACTGACCCTGCTGCTGAAGCAGATCGGCCTGCTGGAAGACTTCAGCATCTATTCCAGAAACGGCCTGATCCTGGTGTACACCTACTTCCAGATCCCGCTGGGCGTGCTGCTGCTGTACCCGGCATTCGACGCACTGCGCGAAGACTGGCGTGAATCGGCGGCACTGCTGGGCGCCAGCCACTGGCAGTTCTGGCGGCACATCGGCCTGCCGGTGCTGACCCCGGCCCTGCTGGGCACCTTCGTCATCCTGCTGGCCAATGCCCTTGGCGCGTACGCCACCGTGTACGCGCTGACCACTGGCAACTTCAACGTACTGCCGATCCGCATCGCTGGCCTGGTGGCCGGTGACATCAGCCTCGACCCCAACCTGGCCAGCGCGCTGGCAATGGTTCTGGTAGGGCTGATGACGCTGGTCACGGTGGTGCATCAATGGCTACTGAAACGGAGCTACCATGCGCGCTGAAACCCGTGCCGGCGGCTGGTACCACCGCGCCGTGGTGTACCTGCTGTTCCTGATTCTGCTGTTGCCCCTGGCCGGCACCCTGCTCTACTCGCTGGCTACCAGTTGGTCGGCCAGCCTGCTGCCCAGCGGCCTGACGTTCAAGTGGTACATCGCGCTGTGGAGCGAACCCCGCTTCCTGGCGGCGTTCGGCCAGTCGCTGCTGGTCTGCGTGGGGGCGCTGCTGCTGTCGGTGGTACTGATCCTGCCCTTGTTGTTCGTGGTCCACTACCACTTCCCCAGGCTCGACGGGCTGATGAACATCCTGATCCTGCTGCCCTTCGCGGTACCGCCGGTGGTGTCGTCGGTAGGGCTGCTGCAGCTGTACGGCAGCGGGCCGATGGCCATGGTCGGCACGCCGTGGATCCTGATCGGCTGCTACTTCACCATCGCCCTGCCGTTCATGTACCGGGCGATCACCAACAACCTGCAGGCCATTCACCTGCACGACCTGATGGACGCAGCCCAGCTGCTGGGCGCCAGCACCTGGCAAGCCGCACTGCTGGTGGTGCTGCCAAACCTGCGCAAGGGCCTGATGGTGGCGCTGCTGCTGTCGTTCTCGTTCCTGTTCGGGGAGTTCGTGTTCGCCAACCTGCTGGTCGGCACCCGCTACGAGACCCTGCAGGTGTACCTGAACAACATGCGCAACAGCAGCGGCCACTTCAACAGCGCGCTGGTGATTTCCTACTTCGCCTTCGTGCTGGTACTGACCTGGGTTGCCAACTGCCTGAACAAGGACAAGACCTGACATGAGCTTCGTCAGCGTACAGCAATTACACAAGCGCTATGCCGGCAACCCGGTTTTCGAGAACATCGACTGCCACATCGAGCGCGGCGAATTCGTCACCCTGCTCGGCCCCTCCGGGTGCGGCAAGTCCACGCTGCTGCGTTGCATCGCCGGGCTCACCCCGGTGGACCGCGGGCAGATCCTGCTGGACGGCCACGACATCGTGCCGCTGAGCCCGCAGCAACGCGGCATCGGCATGGTGTTCCAGAGCTACGCGCTGTTCCCCAACATGACCGTGGAGCAGAACGTTGCCTTTGGCCTGCGCATGCAGAAGGTCAAGGCCGAGGAATGCCAGCGGCGCGTGCGCGAGGCACTGGACCTGGTCGAGCTGGGCACCTTTGCCGGGCGCTACCCGCACCAGCTGTCGGGCGGCCAGTGCCAGCGCGTGGCCTTGGCCCGCTCGCTGGTCACCCGGCCACGCCTGTTGCTGCTCGACGAGCCGCTGTCGGCACTGGATGCACGTATCCGCAAGCACCTGCGCGAGCAAATTCGCGCGATCCAGCGCGAACTGGGGCTGACGACCATCTTCGTCACCCACGACCAGGAAGAGGCGCTGACCATGTCTGACCGTATCTTCCTGATGAACCAGGGGCGCATTGTGCAAAGCGGCGATGCCGAAACCCTTTACACTGCGCCGGTGGACCTGTTTGCCGCAGGCTTTATCGGCAACTACAACCTGCTTGACGCCGACAGCGCCAGCCGCCTGCTGCAACGCCCGATAGCCTGCCGCCTGGCGATCCGCCCGGAATCCATCACCTTGGGCCTGGCGGGTGAGCGCGACGCCGAGGTACGCAGCCATAGCCTGCTGGGCAACGTGATCCGCTACCGCGTTCAAGTGCGTGGCGTGGAACTGGTGGTCGACGTACTCAACCGCTCACCGGCCGACCTGCATGCAGACGGGCAACGGGTGAGCCTGTCGATCGACCCCACGGCGCTACGCGAAGTGGCCTAAGGAGATGCAACACGATGGCATTGGCAATTTTCGATCTGGACGAAACCCTGATCCACGGCGACTGCGCGTCGCTGTGGAGTGAACAGATGGCCCGGTTGGGCTGGGTCGATGGCAAGGAATTCCTGCGCCGCGACCATGAGCTGATGGAAGCGTACGGCAAAGGCCACCTGCAGATGGAGGACTACATGGCCTTCAGCCTGGAGCCGATAGCCGGGCGCACCCTGGAGGAAGTCGAGCATTTGGTGGAGCCGTGGGTTGAAGAGGTGATCGAACCGATCATCTACGGCGACGCCTGCCGCTGCATTGCCGAGCACCGCAAGCGCGGCGATCGCATTCTGATCATTTCCGCTTCGGGCACGCACCTGGTGGGGCCGATTGCGGCGCGCCTGGGCGTGGACGAATACCTGGCGATCGAGCTGGAGGCGGTGAACGGGGTGTATACCGGCAACACCCATGGGGTACTGACCTACCGCGAGGGCAAGATTACCCGGCTGTTGGAATGGCTGGACCAGGAGCAGGAGAACCTGGAGGGGGCGAGCTTCTATTCCGATTCGAGGAATGACCTGCCGTTGTTGTTGAAGGTGGATCACCCGTATGCGGTGAACCCGGATGGGGTGTTGCGCGAGCACGCCGAGAAGAATGGCTGGCCTGTCTTGAGTTGGACTTGAGGGACATGGGGGCGCTTCGCGACACAAGGCCGCGCCTACAGGCAAATGCAACCTCCTGTAGGAGCGGCCTTGTGTCGCGATGGGCTGCTCAGCAGCCCCGGCAACCTCAAGCCAGGCTCGGGTCGATCACCATCACCAACTTGCCCGACACCTGGTTGGTCTCCAGCTCGGCATACGCCGCCTGGGCGAACTCCACAGGGTAGGTATCGACCAGTTGCGGCGACAGGCGCCCTTCGCTGAACAGCGGCCACACCTGCTGCTGCAACTCGCGCAGCAGCTCGGCCTTGAAGCTGTCATCACGGTTGCGCAGGGTAGAACCGGTGATCCCCAGGCGCTTGCCCAGTACCTGAGCCAGGTCCAGCTCGAACGTGCGGCCGCCCATCAGGCCGATGATCACCCAGCGCCCGTCACGGGCCAGCAGTTTGAGGTTGAGTTCACCATAGCTGGCCCCCACCGGGTCGAGAATCACGTCGAACGGGCCCAGACCTTCCAGCGCGTCGAGGTTCTGGTTACGCACCACGCCACCTGCTGCGCCCAAGGCCTGGCAATAGGCCAGGCGGTCCGCCGAGCCGACGCTGACCCAGACCGGGCTGCCAAAGGCCTTGCACAGCTGAATGGCTGCCGAGCCGACGCCGCTGGCACCGGCGTGCACCAGGACCTTCTCGCCCGCCTTCAGCGCACCAAGCTGGAAGATGTTCAGCCAGGCAGTGGCGTACACCTCCGGCAGTGCAGCGGCTTCATGCAGGCCAAGGCCTTCGGGCACCGGCAGTACGTGGCGGGCGTCGACCACCACTTCCTCGGCCATGGCACCGCTGGCCAGCAGCGCGCAGACCCGATCACCCACGCGCCAGGCTGCGCCAGCGCCCACTTCTTCGACCACCCCGGAGCACTCCAGCCCCATGTACGGGCTGGCACCTGGCGGCGGTGGGTACAAACCTTTCATCTGCAGCAAATCGGCGCGGTTCAACCCCGCCGCAGCCACGCGGATGCGCACTTGGCCCGCGTCACAGGTCGGGCGTTCGGCCTCGACCCAGGTCACATGTCCGTCAACGCCTTGCAATGCCTTCACAGTGCCTCCATAGTTGAATCATATGACCGAGCCTGGGATCGTTGTGCCCAGGCTTTTTGCAGTATGCGCCCGGCTCTTTTGGAACCGGCGAACGGAAAAGACGGCCTACTATGCGTGATCAATTGCCCCCACGTCGAATCAGCATGAAGCATTTCCTCCCAAGCACCGCCCTGGCCATGATGATCGGCCTGGGCAGCCTCGCGCTCGGCGGCAATGCAGCGGCCGCCAACAAATGGGACAGCCTGCAACCCGACCGCGACGAGATTGTCGCCAGCCTCAATGTGGTGGAGTTGCTCAAGCGCCACCATTACAGCAAGCCGCCACTGGATGACGCCCGTTCGGTCATCATCTATGACAGCTACATCAAGCTGCTGGATCCGGCGCGCAGCTACTTCACCGCGGCCGATATCGCCGAATTCGACAAGTGGAAAACGCAATTCGACGATTTCCTCAAAAGCGGCAACCTCGACCCGGGCTTCACCATCTACAAGCGCTACCTCGACCGCGTCAAGCAACGCCTGGACTTCGCCCTGGCCGAGCTGAACAAGGGCGTGGACAAAATGGACTTCACCACCAAGGAAACCTTGCTGATCGACCGCAAGGACGCGCCATGGCTGAAGGACCAGGCTGCGCTTGACGACCTGTGGCGCAAACGCGTGAAAGACGAAGTGCTGCGCCAGAAGATCGCCGGCAAAGAGCCCAAGCAGATCCAGGAAACCCTGACCAAGCGCTACAAGAACCAGCTGGCGCGCCTGGACCAGACCCGTGCCGAAGATATCTTCCAGGCCTACATCAACACCTTCGCCCAGTCCTACGACCCGCATACCAACTACCTGTCGCCAGACAACGCGGAAAACTTCGACATCAACATGAGCCTGTCGCTGGAAGGTATCGGCGCAGTGCTGCAAAGCGACAACGACCAGGTCAAGATCGTGCGCCTGGTGCCGGCCGGCCCGGCAGCCAAGACCAAGCAGGTGGCACCGGCAGACAAGATCATCGGTGTCGCCCAGGGCAACAAGGAAATGGTCGACGTGGTCGGCTGGCGCCTGGATGAAGTGGTCAAGCTGATCCGCGGCCCGAAAGGCTCGGTGGTGCGCCTGGAAGTCATCCCGGCCAGCAACGCGCCGAGCGACCAGACCAGCAAGATCGTGTCGATCACCCGCGAGGCGGTGAAGCTGGAAGAGCAGGCGGCGAAGAAGTCTGTGCTCAAGCTCAAGCAGGACGGGCGTGACTACAAGCTGGGCATCATCGAGATCCCGGCCTTCTACCTGGACTTCAAGGCCTATCGCGCCGGCGACCCGGAGTACAAGAGCACCACGCGTGACGTGAAGAAACTGCTCACCGAGCTGCAGAAAGAGAAAGTCGACGGCGTGGTCATCGACCTGCGCAACAACGGCGGCGGCTCGTTGCAGGAAGCCACCGAACTGACCAGCCTGTTCATCGAGAAAGGGCCGACGGTGCTGGTGCGCAACAGCGATGGCCGGGTCGACGTGCTGGAAGACGAAAACCCCGGTGCCTTCTACAAAGGGCCGCTGGCGCTGCTGGTCAACCGCCTCTCGGCTTCGGCCTCGGAGATTTTCGCCGGTGCCATGCAGGACTACCACCGCGCGTTGATCATTGGCGGCCAGACCTTCGGCAAGGGCACCGTGCAGACCATCCAGCCGCTCAACCATGGCGAGCTGAAGCTGACACTGGCGAAGTTCTACCGGGTATCCGGGCAGAGCACCCAGCATCAGGGCGTACTGCCGGACATCGACTACCCATCGATCATCGACACCAAGGAAATCGGCGAAAGCGCCCTGCCCGAGGCCATGCCTTGGGACACCATTCGCCCGGTGGTCAAGCCCGCTGCCGACCCGTTCAAACCGTTCCTGGCGCAGCTCAAGGCCCAGCATGAGGCACGTAGCGACAAGGATGCCGAGTTCACCTACATCCGCGACCGCCTGGCCCTGACCCAGAAGCTGATGAACGAGAAAACCGTCAGCCTCAACGAGCAGGACCGCCGTGCCCGCCACGACGAGATCGAGGCGAAACAACTGGCGCTGGAAAACACCCGCCGCAAGGCCAAAGGTGAAGAACCGCTCAAAGAGCTGAAGAAAGAGGACGAAGACGCGCTGCCGGCCGAGGATGAAAACACCAAGCCGGAAGACGACGCCTACCTGGCAGAAACCGGTCGCATCCTGATCGACTACCTCAGCGCCAGCAGCAAAGTGGCCAAGAAGTAAGGCCGCTGGCTGTCGCGACACAACTAGGGCCGGGCATGCAAATGCCCGGCCCTTTCATTTCATGCCTGCCTGGATAAAACCCGGTGCAGCTGGCGATCAGGCGCTTTCGGGGTAGCTGTATTCGAACACCCGCACCACTTCGGAAGCATGCCACGACGCGGCCTCCATACCGTCGATCGGGCCGGAAAAGCGCCCCAGGCGCTCTACGCATTCGAAAAAGCCGGTACGCGGCAAGCGGCTGGCGCCCTGGCTGATGACCAACGAACTGCGTAGCGGTTGCTCGGCACGCGCGTCCAGCACCGCCAGGTATTCCAGCGCAGCGGTGAGTGTCTGCATGGCCGGGCTGGGCAATTGCAAGCGCTCGATCAGCGCTCTGTAAGTCAGCAAGTGACGTTGACGGCGGGCCAGGTCAAGCTCGCCCAGCAGGTTGTCCCAATGCTGACGGCTGATCCTGACCTGGCTCATGATGGCTCGCTCCAGCCTGCGACCCCCAGGTGCCAGGCCAGAGCACGGCGGATGGCGGCATCCGGGTGGCGTTCGCCGGATTCGATCATGGCCAGGTAGGCCGGGCTGACCCCAACATTGCGCGCCAGTTGCTCAGGCGCGATGCCCTTGGCCTGGCGGATCTGTGCAACTTCACTGAACGCCGGCAGCGCTGCAACGGCTGCGGCGGGAGCCGGCTCGCTGGCACCGGCCTCGGCAGGTGCCTGCCCTGCAGCCTGCAGCAGCGCCTGGTACTGCTCCCAGGGAACCACGGCGTACTCGGGCTGACCGTCGCGGCTGATGACCTGAATACCCATTACAAACCCCTTCAACAAGGATTACAGCATGCAATCCATACGGCCTATCTGGGGGAGCCGGCATAGGCGTTGCAATACAGCGCGGCAACCCTGCCCTCTCATCCAACCGGATGACAGCCAATAGCGAACGGCAATCGGGCTGCTCCCCTTCTGTTATATCTCATTGTAAGAGATTTCCAGCAGGCGTGCTCGAGAGCGGACATCGTCAGACGAGGTCGGCCCCCAATGAATGTCACCGCCAGTTTGCAATCGCTGAAGCACCCACAGAATCAGAGAACAAGTATCAAGATGGATCGTTGGCTTCCCTGATCGGAGCGCCGATACATTGATTGAAGACGAGCTCCAAAGCCTGGTCATTGCCCTGAAAAGACTCGATATTCGCCGCTACCCACTGCTCCTGGCCAACCCGTCCCCAGGTAATCTCGAAACCAGCGTTCACGACTAGCCATTCAAACAGAACACGCTGAGCCCGACCATTACCTTCACGGAAGGGATGAGCGACATTCAATGTTCCATACGATTGAGCAACGGAAACCACGAGCGAATCACGAGAGTAGCCTTCAAACCAGCCCGCCCGCGCCATTCTGGAAAACTCTTTCGCTACCTCTGGCTCGATACGGTCCGGTACACAGAAGTGGCTATGGCCCTTGCTGATCTTTACGGATCGAGTTTCTCCAGCCCAACTGTAGATACTTGAAAACATACAGCGGTGAATTCGTTTTAATGTACCTAGATCGTATGGAGGCTCTTCGAACTCCAGCTGCGATGCCGCTACCTGGGTGAGGTAACGCTCAGCTTCCGTCAGATCCTCTGCATTGCGCAGATTGAGAAGGTTCTTCAGGACGTCCGTGTCAGGGTAGCAATCAGGGTCTTGATAGACCCCATACTTGTCGACACTCAAGCCTTGAGTTGCCGCACGGCTTCGCGTGCAGCAGCACGGGCAGGCAACTTCGCTTTGCCGTCGTCTGGCGGCACGATAAAGCCTTCAAGGCGCAGGCTGTTTTCGAAATTCGCAGTGCGATGCTTGGCGAACCACGCTTTTTTGGCGTGCAGGCTTAGCTTGTCCATGGACGAGTCTCTAATGTCTGTAGGTGTCATTGTAGCCGACAGACTCCAAGCCAGGCCAGCTACCCAAAAGTTCGGTTTTACCGGGTATTGCGCTCCAGGCGCAGTGCTTCCGGTGTCGCGGGCAGCCGCTCGACCACGCGTAGCCGCTCGGGTGCCTGGCTGTCGCGCCAGGCCCTGAAGCGGGCCAGTTCGTCGGCCACGGTTTTCAGTACCCAGCCCAGCACTGCGATGTCGTCGAGGAACCCGACGCCCAGCAACCAGTCGGGGATAGCGTCGATGGGGCTGACGAAATACAGCAGGCCAGCGACGATGGTCACCAGCGCCTTGGGGCTGATGGCGCGGTATTCGCCGCGCCACCATGCCAGGCACAGCGACTGCAGCAATTTCACGTCGTCACGCAACTGGCCAAGGCGTGGGCCTTTGCGCGCCACGGCGAACAGCAAGGCCGGCAACCGGCCGCGGCTAAGCAGGCGCTCGGCCAAGGGCAGGAAACGGGCGAAATTCCAGGGTGCGCTCATGGAACCTCCGAGAGGGAAAAGGTTATCCACATTTATTGTGGATAACCTTGTGAACAGGCCACAGTTTCTGACCCTGGGTGCCTGCCAGGCAAGGGCCCCGGTCAGATCGGGCGTTTTTTACACAGTCGTTACAGGCTGTTGCTACCAGCGCCGCGAGCGACTTGCGTCAGAAGCGTCCTACTTCTTCACGCTGCATTTCCTCGGACAGTATCAGCAGTGGCAGGTTCGTCCAAGCAGCTGAAACGAAAACGCCCCGTAAAGACGGGGCGTTTTCGGCAAACAGCCAGTATTACTTGGCAGGGGCTTCGGCAGGCGCTTCAGCGGGGGCTTCAGCGTCCGGCTCAGCGCCTTGCAGCTGGGCCGGGTCCTTGATGGCGATCAGTTCAAGATCGAACACCAGTACCGAGTTGGCCGGGATCAGCGGGCTTGGGCTTTGTGCACCGTAGGCCAGTTCAGCCGGGATGAACAGCTTGTACTTCTCGCCAACGTGCATCAGTTGCAGGCCTTCGACCCAACCCGGGATGACGCCGCTCACCGGCAGGTCGATGGGGCTGCCGCGCTCGACGGAGCTGTCGAAGACCTTGCCATCGATCAGCTTGCCTTCGTAGTGGACAGTCACCACGTCGGTCGGCTTGGGCTGCGGGCCGTCGGCTTTCTTGATCACTTCGTACTGCAGGCCCGAAGCGGTGGTTACGACACCCGGCTTCTTGGCGTTTTCCTCAAGGAACTTCTTGCCAGCAGAGGCGGCTTCTTCGCTGGCCTTGGCCAGGCGCTCTTCGGCACGTTTCTGCAGCGAGGTGAAGGCCTCTACCAGCTCTTCGTCCTTGATACGCTGTTCTTTCTTGCCAACGGCGTCTTCGATACCGAGGGCGACTGCTTTGGAATCAAGGTCTTCCATGCCTTCCTGAGCCAGGTTCTTGCCCATGTTCAGGCCAATTCCGTAGGAGGCTTTCTGCGCCGGGGTCTTCAGCTCGGGGCTGCTGGCCTGTTGATCACAGCCAGCCAGTACCAGGCCAACCAGGGCAACCGCAGCCGCCAAACGATGCTGTTTCATGTCATTTCCTTGTTCATGCGCCATAAGGGCAATCAGGGTAGAAGCCGCGAGCTTATCAGGCGTCCCCAACCCATGGCTACCGGCATAAGAGCCAACAAACAGGGAATAGTTCCACAGCCTCGCGCACGGCAGGAAGGCCTTGCGGCTGCCGGTTCCACCTCAAGGCGCTGAGCGCCCTGCTGACAGCGCCGGCTCAGGGGTAAACGCCCTCGCGGTACTGCCCGGCCACTTCGCGCAGCACTTCACACACCCACTGCCCCGGCAGGCTTTGCGGCAGGGCCGCATTGCGACAGATGCCCACCGAGCCACCGGGTTCACGCACCCCCAGGTCAAGTTCGACCAGCTCGCCACGGCGCAGGTCGAGCAGCACGGCATCGCGCGGCGCCACCCACACGCCGTCACTGCTCAACAGGTAGCGCCGGCTCAACGCCAGGGACAGCGTTTCCAGGCGCTGCGCCGGCATCTGGATGCCGCATTGCACGAACAGGCTGTCGGCATGCTGGCGGATGGTGGTACCCGCAGGCGGCAAGACCAAGGGGTAACGCCCTACCTGGCCGCGCTCCACGGGGGTGCGGGCCAGCAGTGGGTGACCTGGGCGTACCACCAGGCTCATCGACTCGCTGTACAGGTGCTCGAACGACAAACCCTGGATTTGCGGGCTGTCGGTCATGCGCCCGACCACCAGCTCCAGTTCCCCCAAGTGCAGTTGGCCAAGCAGTTGTGCGCTGACCCCGGTCACCACCCTGATCACCAGCGCCTCATGACGCTGATGCAGGCGGCACAGCACTTCGGGCATGAGCAGGCCCTCGACCGTGGACAGCACGCCGATGCGGACCTGCGACGGCGCCCGTGCCTCGCCGCGCAGGCTGCTGACGCCATCGCGCAGGGCTTGCACGCTGGGCCCGGCATAGCGCATGAAGCGCGTACCGGCCGGCGTCAGCTCGACCCCTTGGCGGCTACGCGCGAACAGCCGCGTTTCCAGCAGGTCTTCGAGCTCCTTGAGGGTCTTGGAGATCGCCGGCTGACTGATGGCGAGCACGTTGGCAGCCCTGGCCAGGCTGCCCTGCCGGGCAATCTCCAGAAAGCACAGCAGGTGGCGGTACTTGATGCGGGTGTCGAGGTTCATGCCGGCAAGCTTACCGCATCGCCACCTGCGGCGTATCCGGGTCGCGCTGCTGGCGGCGGAACTGCCCGGGTGGCAGGCCGTGGATCTGGCGGAAACGTCGGGAAAAGTAGGCTTCGTCGGCAAAGCCGCACAGCCGTGCCACCTCGCCCACCGGGCGGCTGCCGTTGAGCAGGTAGTTGCGTGCGGCGTGCATGCGCCGCTCCAGCACCAGCTCACTGAAGGTCTTGCCGATTTCCTTGCGCAGCCAGTGGGTCAAGTAGATAGGCGACAGGTAGGTGGCGGCGGCGACCTTCTGCAGGTTGAGGTCGGGGTCGTCGATATGCCTGCGCAGGTATTCGCTCATGCGGCCCAGCGCAGCGCGGCGGCTGAGCTGTGCGGCATTGCTCTCGGCCAGTTCGCGCAGCGGCTCGGCATACAGGCCACAGACCTGGCCGATCAGTTGCAGCAACAGGCCCTTGAGGATTTCGCGGGTGCCGAAGCGGCGGTTGGCATCCAGTACACGCATGCGCTCGAGGACTTGGCGTAACTCGGCAAAGTCGGCCTCGCCCAGGCAAAAGTCGAGGTGCTCCTGAAAGCGGAAGGGGGACAGCTCTGGCGCCTGCAGGATCGACACCTCTTCCAGGTCCATCGGGTCACAGGCCAAGTGCGGCAGCAGGAAGGTCTGGGAGAAGTTGATCACCACGAAGTCACTGTTGGCCGGGTGCGGGATCACATGCACCCGGTGCGGGAGGATGAAAGCCAGGGTGTTGCGCCTGAAGGGGCGCTGCACGCTACCGATGTGTTGCACCGTGTCGCCGCCCAGGTTGACCTGGATCTGGAAGTACTCGTGGCGATGTGGCGCTGTCTCGGCGGGGCGGCCGCGCTGGTCGCGGATGTAGAAGTCCATCAGCTCGCTGCGCTGCTGCATGACGTAGGTCGGGACCTCGCGCTTTGGGGGCATTGGGCTTACTCCAGGTTCCAGAAGGGCGCTGCCTGTTCCGGCCGCTTCGCGGGCACGCCCGCTCCCACAGCATCATCACAGGGCTTGAGGGCTGCGCTGCACCTGTGGGAGCGGGCAAGCCCGCGAAGAGGCGGGAGCAGGCAACACAAGTTGTACGATGTCCAAACTCATCAAATTAAACCTGTCTGCAAAAACCTGCGCAACCCTGAACGTCCACAGCCCGCTAGAAATGCGACACCCAGCAGAAAAACCGGTCAAAACCCTACCTCTCGATTTTTTGGACAGTGCAGTCTTCCCTCGCCTCCCGTGAAAAAAACGATCTAAAACTGCCGTTGCATTCAAGACGTTGTACGACCACCTTAGTAGAGGGACTGCAGCCCAACCTCTACCAACAACAACAAACGAGGTCGACTCATGTCGAGCACGCCTACCCCCCGCGCCGCGTCGTCGTACGCGCTGGACGCGGCCCCTGCCCAGCGCCTGCCCACCCGCCGCCGCTGGTTCATGCTGTCGCTGCTGCTGGTGGCGACCATCATCAACTACGTCGACCGGGTGAACATTTCCATCGCCGCGCCGTTCATGGCCAAGGACCTTGGCCTGGACAAGGTGGAGATGGGCCTGATCTTCTCCGCCTTCGCCTGGACCTACGCCCTGGCCTTGGTGCCGGCAGGCTTCATCGCCGACCGCTTCGGCTCGCGCCTGACCTACGGCGTGTCGCTGATCAGCTGGTCGGCAGTGACCGTGGCCCAGGGCCTGGCCAGTGGCTTTGCCTCGCTGTTCGGCCTGCGCCTGGCGGTCGGTGCCATGGAGGCCCCGGCCTTCCCGGCCAACAGCCGCGCCGTCACCGTGTGGTTCCCCGCCCGCGAGCGCGGCATGGCCAGCAGCATCTACGTATGCGGCCAGTACCTGGGCACGGCGCTGTTCACTGGCGCCCTGCTGTGGCTGGCGACCACCTACGACTGGCGCCATGTGTTCTACAGCACGGGCCTGGTCGGCATCGTGTTCGGCGTGGTGTGGCTGTTCCTGTACCGCGACCCGTTGAACTGCAAGAAGGTCAGCAAGGAAGAACTGGCCTACATAGAGAACGGCGGCGGCTTGGTCAAAAGCAGCCAGCAACGCACCCGTTTCGACTGGCGCCAGGTCGCCGAGCTGTTCCGCTACCGCCAGGTGTGGGCGATCTGCCTGGGCAAGTTCGCCAGCACCTCGGCACTCTATTTCTTCCTGACCTGGTTCCCGACCTACCTGATCGAAGAGCGCCAGCTGACCTTGATCAAGGTCGGCATTTTCGCGGTCATGCCGTTCATTGGCGCTACGGTGGGCATCCTGCTGGCGGGCATCGTCTCCGACCTGCTGATCCGCAAGGGGTACTCGCTGTCGTTCGCCCGCAAGCTGCCGCTGGTGGTGGGCTCGATGCTGGGCATGTCGATCGTGCTGGTGAACTTCACCGACTCCAACGTGCTGTGCATCGCCGTCCTGACCCTGGCGTTCTTTGCCCAGGGTATCGCTTCGTCGTCATGGGCGGCGGTGTCGGAAGTGGCGCCCAAGGAGCTGATCGGCCTGACCGGCGGGATTACCAGCCTGGCCGCGAACATTGGCGGCATCGTTACGCCCATCGTGATTGGCGCGATCGTGCAGGCCAGCGGTTCATTCGCCATGGCGTTCTGGTTCATTGGCGCGGTGGCGTTGATGGGGACGCTTTCGTATTCGCTGCTGCTGGGGAAGCTGTACCGCATCGAGCTCAAGACTGCAGCTTGAGATTCCCACGGCCTGTGCTGGCCTCATCGCTGGCAAGCCAGCTCCCACAAGGCCTGCGCAGTTGCCTGGACCTGTGGGCGCAGGCTTGCCGGCGATAGGACCGGTACAGGTTGCCTGGATAGTCCAACCCAACCCCGCTTTCGTCCAACTTTACCGGCCAGCCCGTGACATACGCTGGCCACCCCAGCAAGGAGGATTGACCCATGACTTACCTGTTCACCCCCCCGGCCATCGTCAGCCTGCCGATCCGCGGCAGCGATGTGCGCTTTCCGGTCGGCCGGGTGTTCTGCCTGGGCCGCAACTACCCATGGCCGGAAACCTACGGGCCGGCGCCACAGGAGCCGGTGTTCTTCATGAAACCAGCGAGCAATGTGGTCGAGGCAGCGGGCGAGCTGCCCTTCCCGCCGCAGACCGACGAGTTCTGCCACGAAATCGAGCTGGTCGCAGCCATCGCCAAGGGCGGTGCCGACATCGCCCCGGAGCATGCCTTGGAACACGTGTTCGGCTTTGCCGCCGGCCTGGACATGACCCGGCGCGATCACCAGCGCAAGGCCAAGGCCGAGGGCCTCCCCTGGGAGGCGGCCAAAGTGTTCGAGGCCTCGGCCCCCATGACTGCCATCGTCCCCGCCAGCGAGTGCGCCTGGCCGCTGAATGCGACGCTGTGGCTGCAGGTCAATGGCCAGGAGCGCCAGCGTGCCCACCTCAGCCAGCAGACCTGGACGTTGGCCGAAGTCATCAGCCGGCTGTCCCGCCAGCTGCCGCTCCGCCCGGGCGACCTGATCATGACCGGCAGCCCGCCCGGGGTGGCGGCGCTGAACCCAGGCGACACCCTCCACGCCGGCATCGACGGTATCGGCGAACTGCACTTGCACGTCGGCCCCCGCCCTGCCGGGCAAGCCGCCAACGCTGCCTGATTCCCCTGGAGTGACGAAATGAAGCAGAACAGGAAAATCGCTCTGGTCACCGGCGCCGGCAGCGGCATCGGCCGCGCCGTCGCCCTCGCCCTGCTGGAGGATGGCTTCAGCCTGGTCCTCGCCGGGCGCCGTCTCGAACCGCTGCAAGCGGTCGTCGAACAGGCGCAGGCTGCGGGCGGTGAAGCCATGGCGGTAGCCACTGACGTGCGAGATGAACAGAGCGTCGCGCAGCTGTTTGCCACCGTCGAGGAGGTACATGGGCGCCTCGACGTGATCTTCAACAATGCCGGCATCAATGCCCCGGCCGTACCGGTCGACGAGCTGCCGCTGGAAAACTGGCGCAACGTCATCGCTACCAACGTCGATGGGGTGTTCCTCTGTGCCCGCGCGGCCTTCGGCCTGATGCGCCGCCAGCAGCCGCAAGGCGGGCGGATCATCAACAACGGCTCGATATCGGCGCATACCCCGCGCCCGTTCACCGCGCCCTACACCGCCAGTAAGCATGCGGTGCTGGGCCTGACCAAGGCACTGGCGCTGGACGGCCGGCCTTACAACATCGTCTGCAGCCAGGTAGACATCGGCAACGCCCTGACCGAGCTGTCCGAGCGCATGACCCGGGGTGTGCGCCAGGCCAATGGCGAGATCGCCGCCGAGCCAATGCTAAACGTGCGCCATGTGGCCGACGCGGTGCGCTACATCGCTGCGCTGCCGCTGGACGCCAACGTGCTGAACATGACCGTGATGGCCAGCAACATGCCATTCGTTGGCCGTGGCTGAACCTTGCTTTCGATGAACCCTGTTCCTGATGGAGTGACCGATGAAACCCGAAGTCCTGCAACTTAGCCCGATCCTCATCCCGCAGATCCGTGAGCGCCTTGAACAGTTGTTCACCCTACACCGCTACTACGAACAGGCCGACAAGCACGCCTACGTCAGCCAGCATGCCGACAATATCCGCGGCGTGATCACCGGTGGCCACACGGGTATCAGCCAGGCACTGATGGCGCGCCTGCCCAACCTGGAAGTGATCGCGGTCAATGGTGTCGGCACCGACGCGGTCGACCTGGCCTACGCCCGCGACCGCGGCATCCAGGTGACAGCGACCATCGGCGCCCTCACCGAGGACGTTGCCGACCTCGCCATCGGCCTGCTGATCGGTGTGTGCCGGGGCATCTGCACCGGTGACCGTTTCGTGCGCGCCGGCCATTGGGCCACCAGTGCCACGCCGCTGGCACCGTTGCCACTGGCCCGTCAGGTGTCGGGCATGCGCGTGGGCATTGTCGGCATGGGCCGGGTCGGCCGCGCGGTGGCGCAGCGGGCAGCCGCGTTCGGTTGCCCGATTCGCTACACCGACTTGCAGGCGCTGGATGTGCCATACGGCTTCGAGGCCGACCTGCTGCAGTTGGCCAAGCACAGCGACGCACTGATCCTTGCAGCGGCGGCCGACAAGGGTGAGGCGCTGATCGATCGCGACGTGCTGCGGGCCTTGGGCAGCGAGGGTTACCTGATCAACATCGCGCGCGGCAAGCTGGTGGACGAACCGGCCTTGATCGCGGCATTACAGGCTGGCGAGATCGCCGGCGCGGCGCTGGATGTGTTTGCCGATGAGCCGCGAGCGCCCGAGGCGTTGTTCGAGCGTGAGGACGTGGTACTGCAGCCGCACCGGGCCAGTGCCACCGTGCAGACCCGCACGCGCATGGGCGAGATGGTGGTGGCCAGCCTGGTAGATGTGTTTGCCGGGCGCACGCCGCAGGGGCTGGTGTTCTGAGGCACTAGTGCCGGCCTCTTCGCGGGCTCGCCCGCTCCCACAGAGTCATCGCAGGGCTTGAGGGCTGCGCTGTACCTGTAGGAGCGGGCAAGCCCGCGAAAGGGCCGGCACTGGCAATGCACAAGAATCAGGCCACACCCAGTTCCACCGCGTCGCCCTTCAACCGCACCGGCCACACCCGCAAGCGCTGCCCGCTGTCCTCCAGGCATTCCCCGGTGTGCAGGCTGAAATGCTGCTTGTACAAAGGCGCCGCCACCACCAGCTCACCCTGCACGCTACCCACCAAGCCGCGGCCGATGATGTTGGCCCCGGAGCGTGGGTCGCGGTTGTCCACCGCGTACAGCGCCTGGGCTTGGCCAGGTAGATAGAACAGCGCCACCTGGGCACCGTCGAGCCACACCACCACACCGGAGTCGGCCACCAGGTCTTGCGCCCGGCACACGGCCTGCCAGTTCTCGCGTTTGTTCACAGCAGCATTGGACAGCATCATCAGACAGCCTCCTCGACAGTGGGGATCAGGTGCAGCGGCGCGGCAGGCCGGCGTTGTTCGCGTTCACGCACGAAGTGCACGTCCGGGTCGGCGCGCTGGTCGTTGACAAAGGTCCGGAAGCGCTTGAGCTTCTCGGGGTCGTTCAGGGCGTTGGCCCATTCGCACTGATACTGGTCGACCACATGCTGCATCTGCGCTTCCAGTTCGCTGGCAAGGCCCAGGCTGTCGTCGATGACCACCTGTTTCAGGTAGTCCAGCCCGCCCTCGAGGTTTTCACGCCACACCGAAGTACGCTGCAGCTTGTCGGCGGTGCGGATGTAGAACATCAGCACGCGGTCGATCAGGCGTACCAGGGTTTCGTCGTCCAGGTCGGTGGCAAACAGTTCGGCATGCCGCGGGCGCATGCCGCCGTTACCGCACACGTACAGGTTCCAGCCCTTGTCGGTGGCGATCACACCAATGTCCTTGCTCTGGGCCTCGGCACATTCGCGGGTGCAGCCAGACACGGCGAACTTGAGCTTGTGCGGGCTGCGCAGGCCCTTGTAGCGGTCTTCCAGGCGCAGGGCCATGGCCACGCTGTCCTGCACGCCGTAGCGGCACCAGGTACTGCCCACGCACGACTTCACCGTACGGGTCGATTTGCCGTAGGCATGGCCTGTTTCGAAACCGGCCTCGATCAACTCCCCCCAGATGAGCGGCAATTCGTGCAGCTGGGCGCCGAACAGGTCGATGCGCTGGCCGCCGGTGATCTTGGTGTACAGGTCGTACTTCTTGGCCACCTGGCCAATCACGATGAGTTTGTCCGGGGTGATTTCACCCCCCGGAATACGCGGCACCACCGAGTAGGTGCCGTTTTTCTGCATATTGGCCATGAAGGTGTCGTTGGTGTCCTGCAGCGGCACCAGCGCCGGGTCCATGATCGGCTGGTTCCAGCAGGAGGCAAGGATGTTGCCCACCGCCGGCTTGCAGATGTCACAGCCGGTGTGGCCCTTGCCGTGACGTGCGAGCAATTCGCTGAAGGTGCGGATGCCCTCCACCCGCACCATGCCGTACAGCTCTTGCCGGGTGTAGGCGAAGTGCTCGCACAGGCTCTTGTCCACCGCTACACCGCGGGCCGTCAGTTCATGCTCGAAGACTTGCTTGAGCAAGGCCGCGCAGCCGCCACAGCCGGTTGCCGCCTTGGTGCAGCCCTTGACCGCAGCCAGGTCGCTGCAGCCGCTGTCGATGGCGGCACAGACTGCACCCTTGCTGACGTTATGGCAGGAGCAGATGGTGGCGCTGTCGGGCAAGGCGTCGGCCCCCAGCGCTGGTGCTGCGCCGCCTTGCGGCAGGATCAGCGCGGCGGGGTCGGCCGGCAGGGCAATACCGTTCTGGGCATACTGCAGCAAGGTGTCGTAATAGCTGTTGTCGCCAACCAGCACCGCACCCAGCACATGCTTGCCGCTGGCATCCACCACCAGCCGCCGGTAGGCGCTGTTGGCTTCGTCGATGAAGCGGTAGCTGCGTGCACCGGGCGTAGCACCGTGGGCATCACCGATCGAACCGACGTCCACCCCCAGCAGCTTGAGCTTGGTCGACATGTCGGCACCGCTGAACGGCACCGGCGCCTCGCCGCAGAGCAATGCCGCCAGGTTGCGCGCCATGCTGTAGCCGGGCGCCACCAGGCCGAACACGCTGCCGTTCCACGATGCGCATTCACCGATGGCAAAGATGCGCGGGTCACTGCTGCGGCAGTGCTCGTCGATCACTATCCCGCCGCGCGTGGCGATGTCCAGGCCGCAGGCACGGCCAAGGGCATCTTGTGGGCGAATGCCAGCGGAGAACACGATCAGGTCGGTTTCCAGGTATTGGCCACCGTCGAAGTTCATGCGGTAACGGTAGGCGTCGCCCTGGCTGATCGACTGGGTGGCACGCGACAGGTGCACACCCACGCCCAGCGCTTCGATCTGTGCCTTGAGCGCTGCGCCGCCCTCGCCATCCAGCTGCACCGGCATCAGCCGTGGCGCGAACTCCACCACGTGGGCTTCCAGGCCGAGCGACTTGAGGGCGTTGGCCGCTTCCAGCCCCAGCAGGCCACCCCCCACCACCACGCCACGGCGGGCGCTGGCGGCGGCAGCGCGAATGCCATCGAGGTCGTCGAGGGTACGGTAGACCAGGCGGGCATCACCGCTGGAGCCCTCGATCGGCGGCACAAAGGGGTAGGAACCGGTCGCCAGGACCAGTTGGTCGTAGCCGTAGCGGCCTTGGGCGGTAACCACCTCGCCGCGCTCGCGATCGATCTGCAGGACCGCTTCGCCAAGGTGCAGGTGCACGCCGCTGGCGGTGTAGAAGTCGCGCTCGCACAGGGCCAGGGTTTCGGCACAGCTACCGCCAAAGTACTCGGACAGGTGCACTCGGTCGTAGGCGCGCTGGCGCTCCTCGCCGAACACCCGTACCTCGAACTGCTGCAGGGCGCCGCGGCTGACCAGTTGTTCGACACAGTGGTGGCCGACCATGCCGTTGCCGACGATGACCAGTCGCTCTCGTTGCCCGCTGCTCGCTGTTGCCTTCATAAGCCGATCCTCGATCAAAAAAAAAGCGCCTGGAGCCGAAGCTCCAGGCGCCTTTGCCTGTATTCATCACGGTAGGGGGCCCGGTTGATCGCCGTTGATCAGTGGGCTTTGTTGTTACATGGGCTAAGCAGGGAGTGTGCCAAGCCTGGTGCCGGGGGTGGACGCGTTACGCGCAAACCCGCACCTGCACGGGCCTGCACAGCGTTCCAGGGCTTTGCAGCAGCGGGCTCGCTCGCCCGCCACCCGGCACCGGCTGCGCACATTCACAGTGCACTGCAGCCCATCGCGGTGCACATCAGTACACGTCACGCCGGTAGCGCCGGGCCTGGTTCAGGCCGTCGACGTAGGCATCAGCCGCCGCCGCATCCATGCCGCCATGCTCGGCGACAATCGCCCGCAAGGCCGCATCCACATCCCTGGCCATGCGCTGGGCATCACCGCAGACATAGAAGTACGCCCCGGCCTGCAACCATTGCCACAGCTGCGCACCGTGCTCGAGCATGCGCGTCTGCACGTAGATCTTTTGCGCTTGGTCACGCGAGAACGCCGTGTCCAGCCGCAGGTGCCCCGTGGCTTGCCAGGCCTGCAATTGCGCCTGGTAATAAAAGTCGCTCGCAGCGTGCTGCTCGCCGAAGAACAGCCAGTTCGGCCCGCTGGCGCCGCGCGCTTCACGCTCTTCAAGGAACGCCCGAAACGGCGCAATGCCAGTGCCAGGGCCGACCATGATCAACGGCACACCATCGTCCTCAGGCAGGCGGAAGTGCTTCGACACCTGCGGGAAAATCGCCACCTTCAACGCCTGTGCCCGGTCGGCCAGGAAGCTGGAGCACACACCGTTGCGATCACCGTAGCGCACCGTGGAAACGGTCAGGTGCACCTGTTGCGGGTGCGCCAGTGGGCTGGAACTGATCGAGTACAGCCGTGGCTGCAACGGCTTGAGCAACGCGAGCCAACTGGCCAGTGGCAGTTGCTGCGGGAAGGCGCGCAACACATCGACCAGTTGCCGGCCCCACAACCACGCCTGCAGTTCGGCCTTGCACTCGGGCTGCAGGAGGCGCTGCAGGTCGGGGGCATTAGCGGCGAACACCTGCAGTTGCTGTGGGGTGACCTTGGCGATTTCCAGGTGTGCCTGCAGGGCTTCGGCCAGCGGCATGGCGGGCTGGCCCTTCAATTCCACCAGCGCCTGGCCGTCGAGTTGCATCAGCGCCAGCAGTTCTGCAACCAGCGCCGGACAATTGCGTGGCCATACCCCCAGGGCGTCGCCGGCGGCGTAGGTGAAACCGCTGCCACTGAGGTCGAAGACCAGCTGGCGGGTTTCCTTGCTGGCACCGGGGCCGTTGAGCAGACGGTTTTCCAGCAGGGTGGCCGCCCAGGGCCGCTGCTTGGTGTAAGCCGCCACGGGTGCCGCTGCGCCGGCCGGCTGTGCCGCGGCGGTGCTCCCCAGGCTTGGCAGCAGTGCCTCCAGCCAGCCGGCAAACACTTCGTCGAAGTCGGGCTCGCAGTCCACCCGTTGCAGCAGGCGCCGGCCGCCCAGCTCGGCCAGCCGCTGGTCCAGCTTGCGGCCAAAACCACAGAACTGCTCATAACTGGAGTCGCCCAAGGCCAGCACGGCATACGGCAGCTCGGCGCAGTGGCCGCCCTCCTCACCTTGCAACGCCTGCCAGAAGTTCGCGGCACTGTCGGGGGCCTCGCCATCACCGAACGTGCTGGTAATGAACACCACGCTGGCAGCGCCGCGCAGCTGGCTGGGGCGGGTCGCCTGCATGCAACTGAGCTGCACCTGCAGGCCTGCGCCGCGCAGGCGTTCGGCGCAGCGCTCGGCCAGCAGTTCGCAGTTGCCGGTCTGCGAAGCCCATACCACCTGGTGCAGCGGCTGGGCTGGCGCCGCGGCCGGTGCCTGGGCCGGGGTCGCGAACAGCCCGGCCAGCAAGCCGTCAACGAACATACGCCGGCTGGCCGGCAGCGGCGCACTGGCCGGCAGGCTGGGCACAGCGTCGGCGCGCGCCTGGGCCAGCCCCAGCAGAAAACCTTGCAGATAGTGGCGCTCGTCGTCGGCCAGCACCGGGGCCGGCAAGGTGTCCAGGCCTAACAGGCGGGACAAGGTGGCGGTCGGCATGCTGGCAGGCTCGGCAACGGAGGTGTGCAGTTCAAGGGCATCGATACGCTCGCCGGCAACCCGCTGCAGGGCCACGGCGCAGTGCTTGAATGCGGGCTGCAACGACAGAGGGTCGAGCGCATCGCAGGTCACGGCATTGATGGCCAGCTGCTCACCGACCAGGTCGTTCCAGTGAAACGGCGCAAAGCAGTTGCCCGGCATGACCCGGTCGCTGGTACGCGCCGGGAGCACGGCCTGGCCACGCCGCGAGCGAACGGCCACCTGGTCTTTCTCGGCAATGCCCAAACGGGCGGCATCTTCCGGGTGGATTTCAACGAACGGGCCGGGCTCCAGCTTGTTCAGCGCCGGTACCTTGCCGGTCTTGGTCAGGGTATGCCAGTGGTGCTGCACGCGGCCGGTGTTGAGCACCAGGGGGTAGGCGTCATCCGGCAACTCAGCGGCGGGCAACCAGGGCCGGGCGAAGAAGCGTGCCTTGCCACTGGCCGTGGGGAAGGCGATAGCCGGCCGCTGCCCTTGGTCATCGAGCAGCAGCGCCTGGCTGCTGCCATCGTTCAGGTAACGCAGCGGGCTGCGGTGCTGCTCGCGCCCCGGGGCGCTGGGCCACTGCCGGGGTTGCTGACGCAGGTCGGCATAGCTGATGCCACGCAGGTCATAGCCGGTGGCCGGGTTGTGAAAGCGGCGAATTTCCTCATACACCGCCTCGGCGTTCGGGTAATCGAAGGCCTCGCCATAGCCCATCGCGCAGGCCACGCGGGCGATGATCTGCCAGTCCGGCAGGCTTTGCCCGGGCGGCTCGACAGCGCGGGGCATCAGGGTCAGGTTGCGTTCGCTGTTGATCATCACGCCCTCGCCTTCGGCCCACAGCGCGGCAGGCAGCAGGATATCGGCGTAACGGTTGGTTTCGGTGTCGAGGAAAGCGTCCTGGGCGATCACCAGGTCGGCCTGGCGCAAGCCGTCGAGCACCTGCTGGCGGTTGGCGACACTGGCAACCGGGTTGCTGCAGATGATCCAGCAGGCTTTCACCTTACCGGCCTTGAGTTGCTCGAACAGGGCCACCGTTCCCTCGCCGGCTTCGCTGCGCAGGCTACCGGGTGGCAGTTGCCACTGCTGTTCGACGAAGGCACGGTCAGCCGCCACCAGCGCCGAGCGCTGGCCGGGCAAGCCGGGCCCCATGTAGCCCATTTCGCGGCCGCCCATGGCATTGGGCTGGCCGGTCAGCGAGAACGGCCCGCTGCCAGGGCGGCAAATGGCACCGGTGGCCAGGTGCAGGTTGCAGATGGCATTGCTGTGCCAGGTGCCATGAATGCTCTGGTTCAGCCCCATGGTCCAGCAGCTCATCCAGTTGCCGGCGCTGCCGATCCATTGCGCGGCCTTGACGATGTCGGCCTCGGCCAGCCCGGTGATGGCGGCCACCCGTTCGGGGCTGTAGTCATCGAGCAAGGCGGGCATGTCGTCCCAGCCTTCGGTATGGCGGGCGATGAAGTCCGGTTGGGTGTGGCCATTGCGATGCAGCAGGTGCAGCAGGCCATTGAGCAAGGCCATGTCGCTGCCGGGGCGCAGCTGCAGGAACAGGTCGGCCTTGTCCGCCGTGGCGCTGCGCCGGGGATCTACGACGATCAGTTTGGCCCCTGCCTTGACCCGGTCGAGCAGACGCAGGAACAGGATCGGGTGGCAGTCAGCCATGTTCGAACCGATCACCAGAAACACATCGGCGTGCTCGAAATCCTCGTAGCTGCCAGGCGGGCCGTCGGCGCCTAGCGACAGCTTGTAGCCGCTGCCGGCACTGGCCATGCACAAGCGCGAATTGGACTCGATGTGGCGGGTGCGAATGAAACCCTTGGCCAGCTTGTTGGCCAGGTACTGGGCCTCCAGCGACATCTGCCCGGACACGTAGAGCGCTACGGCGTCTGGCCCATGCTGGTCGATGATGCCACGCAGGCGCTTAGCACTCTCGGCAATTGCCTGGTCCATGTTGGCGCGCACTGGCGGCTGGTTGCGTTGCTGGCGCAGGTAGGCGTCTTCCATGCGCCCGGCCGCCGTCAGCGGCAAGTGGGCGGTAAGGCCCTTGGTGCACAGCCGGCCGTAGTTGCTGGGGTGCTGCTTGTCGCCGCTGATCTTGCCGACCTTGCCATCGGCAACGCTCATGACGATGCCGCAACCAACCCCGCAATACGGGCATACGCTGCGCACTTCGTTATTGACCATGGGCGGGCTCCTGTGGAAACGCAAAAAGGCGCCGGCTGCCCCGGCCTGCAGCAGCAAGCGGGGGCAACACGGCGCCTTTGTCGTGAGAATGTGCGGGCTGTCGACGTTGATGGCCCGGGATGGGAGGTAGCCAGCAATTAGTGGGCCAGCTGGAGCAGACGCTTCTACCACGCCCGCGCTCTGGCGTACCGTGCGCACCCTGCGCACCATGCGGTGGCAACTTAACACCCGCTGGCGCTATGCTGGGGCAAATTCCAGCATGAGCAACCGCCCTTTCCCCATGCCCCAGGTGATCCTCAAGACCCCCGCCCAACTCGAGCTGATGCGCCGGGCCGGCCAGTTGCTGGCCCAGGTATTCGCTGACCTCGACAACTTCATCCGCCCCGGCATGACCACCCTGCAAATCAACGACCGCGCCGAAGCCTACATTGTCGAAACGCTCAAGGCCCGGCCTGCGAGCAAGGGCCAGTACGGGTTCCCCTACTCGCTCAATACCTCGGTGGACC
This sequence comes from Pseudomonas sp. UBA6699, assembly GCF_002454615.1. NCBI lineage: Bacteria > Pseudomonadati > Pseudomonadota > Gammaproteobacteria > Pseudomonadales > Pseudomonadaceae > Pseudomonas > Pseudomonas sp. UBA6699. The sequence goes on along the minus strand of NZ_DKJF01000021.1, from coordinate 18,158 downwards.
ATGTGGTGTGCCATGGCATGCCCAAAGCCGACGAGGTGCTTGAGGAAGGCTCGATCGTCAACGTCGACATTACCCTGGAACAGGGCGGCTACATCGCCGACGCCTCGAAGATGTACTGCATTGGCACGATCAGCGACGAGGCCCGCCGCCTGGTCGACACCACCTATGCAGCGCTGTGGAAAGGCATCGAGCAGGTGCGCCCAGGGGCCACGCTGGGTGACATCGGCCACGCCGTGCAGGCCCATGCCGAGGCCGCGGGCTACAGCGTGGTGCGCGAATACTGTGGGCATGGTATCGGCCAGCAGATGCATGAAGCACCGGAGGTCTTGCACGTGGGCCAGCGCGGCATGGGCATGAAGCTCAAGCCAGGCATGGTGTTCACCATCGAACCGATGATCAACCAGGGTGGGCGCGGCACGCGCGAACTGAAAGATGGCTGGACAGTGGTTACCCGCGACCACAGCCTGTCGGCGCAATGGGAGCACACGGTGGCGGTGACGGACGACGGTTTCGAAGTGCTGACGTTGCGTGAAGAAGAACGCCGGGGCTGAAACTGAAGCGCTCTGCGGGCTCTTGAAGCATACAGGCACAAAAAAAGCGACCCTAGGGTCGCTTTCTTTGTAACTTCCGGGTGTTCAGTGGGCCCTGGAAGTTGAATATGGCGCAGCGGACGGGACTCGAACCCGCGACCCCCGGCGTGACAGGCCGGTATTCTAACCGACTGAACTACCGCTGCGCTATACATCGAGTGGTGGGTGATGACGGGATCGAACCGCCGACCCTCTGCTTGTAAGGCAGATGCTCTCCCGGCTGAGCTAATCACCCATGTCTCTCGGTGTGGCGCGCATTCTACGTACGCCCCTGCACCCTGGCAAGCACTTTTTAAACTTTCTTCAAAAAAAACCTCAGGCCTTTCAAAGACCTAGCGTTGCCAGGCGTTTTCTTGCGCCATTAACCACTGCTGGCCCTCTGACAGGGTTGGCCTGGGAGCACTGCTCGGAGAATAATGCCCGCCTTATGCATTAATGAGAGATTGCCCCGCATGTGGTTCAAGAACCTGCTGACCTACCGCCTGACCCAGGAAGTACCGTTCGAGCCTGAAGCGCTGGAGGCCGCCCTGGCCAGCAAGCCGGCCCGCGCCTGTGCCAGCCAGGAGCTGTCCACCTATGGTTTCATCGCACCGTTCGGCAAAGGCGAAGACGCGCCCTTGGTGCATGTCAGCGGCGAGTACCTGCTGATTGCCGCACGCAAGGAAGAACGCATCCTGCCAAGCAGCGTGGTCAATGACGCCGTGAAGGAAAAGGTCGAAGAGATCGAGACCGAGCAGATGCGCAAGGTCTACAAGAAGGAACGCGACCAGATCAAGGATGAGATCATCCAGGCCTTCCTGCCGCGCGCGTTCATCCGCCGCTCGATGATCTTCGCTGCCATTGCCCCGCGTCAGGGTGTGATCCTGGTCAACTCGGCCAGCGCCAAGCGTGCCGAAGACCTGCTGTCGACCCTGCGTGAAGTGATGGGCTCGCTGCCAGTGCGCCCAGCCATGGTAAAAATCGCACCGGTTGCTACCATGACCGACTGGGTCAAGTCGCAACAGGCTGCTGAAGGCTTCTACGTGCTGGACGAGTGCGAACTGCGCGACACCGCCGAAGACGGTGGCATCGTGCGCTGCAAACGCCAGGACCTGACCGGCGAAGAAATCCAGCTGCACCTGAGCACCGGCAAGGTGGTTACCCAACTGGCCCTGGCCTGGCAGGACAAGCTGTCGTTCATCCTCGACGACAAGATGGTCATCAAGCGCCTGAAGTTCGAAGAGCTGCTGCAGGAACAGGCCGAACAGGACGGTGGCGATGAGGCGGCCCAGCAGTTCGACGCCAGCTTCCAGCTGATGATGATGACCTTTGCCGAATTCTTGCCGGTGCTGTTCGAGGCCCTGGGTGGCGAGGAGATTCCGCAGGGGGTCTGAAAGCAGTAGCGAAAGGCAAGTGGCAAGTGGCAAGTGGCAAGTGGCAAGTGGCAAGTGGCAAGTGGCAAGTGGCAAGTGGCAAGTGGCAAGTGAAAGTACTACGGTGCCGCATCGAACACGGCACCCCTGCTTTGGGTTTTTCTTGCAGCTTGCAGCTTGCGTCTCGCGTCTTGCCCTGAAACCTGCAGGTGTGCACTATAGTGCTCACTGTGAGGACGACCTCACGACGCACCGCGTGATCATTACGGGGACGGCCCCATCATTCACCACGATGGAGAAGCACCATGTCCTGGATCATCCTGTTCTTCGCCGGCCTGTTCGAGGTCGGCTGGGCCGTAGGCCTCAAATACACCGACGGCTTCAGCAAGCCACTGCCCACCGTACTCACCGTCGCCGCCATGGCTATCAGCCTCGGCCTTCTGGGCCTGGCCATGAAGGAGTTGCCGCTGGGCACTGCCTACGCCATCTGGACCGGGGTGGGGGCCGTGGGCACGGTGATCGCCGGCATTATCCTGTTCGGCGAATCCATGGCCCTGGTACGCCTGGTTAGCGTGGCGCTGATCATCACCGGCCTGGTCGGCCTGAAGGTCAGCGCCAGCTGATCCCCTCCCCTAGCGCAGGTTGCCGCGCAAGCGGCTGACCTGCTCACGCAGGGCCTCTGGCTGCGCCGCCTCCACCGGGATGGCGGCACCGGCCACGATGGTCACCCGCGACCACAACCGCTTGAAGAAGCCTTTGCGTGGGTCGCGGCTGAAGAAACTGCCCCACAAGCCCTGCAAGGCCAGCGGAATCACCGGCACCGGGGTTTCTTCGAGGATGCGCTTGACGCCCCCCTTGAACACATCGATTTCACCATCACCGGTCAGTTTGCCCTCCGGGAAGATGCACACCAGTTCGCCGTCGGCCAGGTACGCGGCAATGCGTGCGAAGGCCCGCTCGTACGTGGCCTGGTCTTCATTGCGCCCGGCAATCGGGATGGCCCCTGCGGTACGGAAAACAAAGTTGAGCACCGGCAGGTTGTAGATCTTGTAGTACATGACAAAGCGGATCGGCCGGCGGATCGCCCCACCCAACAGCAGCGCGTCGACGAACGAGACATGGTTGCACACCAGCAACGCCGCACCCTGGTCGGGAATGCGCTGGAGGTCACGGTGCTGCACGCGGTACATCGAATGGCTGAGCAGCCAGATCAAGAAGCGCATGGTGAACTCGGGCACGATCCTGAAAATGTAGGCGTTGACCGCGATATTGAGCAGCGACACCACCAGGAACAGCTGGGGGATGCTCAGCTTGGCCAGGCCCAGCAGGAGGATGGTGAGCAGTGCCGACACCACCATGAACAGGGCATTGAGGATGTTGTTGGCCGCGATTACCCGGGCGCGCTGGTCTTCGCCGGTGCGGGCCTGGATCAAGGCATACAGCGGCACGATATAGAAGCCGCCGAACACCCCCAGGCCCATGATCGACAGCAGGATCCACCAGGCCTGGCTCATGCCCAGCAGCGCCAGCCAGTCATGCGGCGCAGCAGCCGCTGGCACATCGCCAGAGTGCCACCACCACAGCAACCCGAACAGGGTCAGGCCGAACGAGCCGAATGGCACCAGGCCGATTTCCACCTTGCGCCCGCTGAGCCGTTCGCACAGCAGCGAGCCCAGCGCGATGCCCACCGCGAACAGCGTCAGCACCAGCGTTACCACGGTGCCGTCACCGTGCAGCCAGTCCTTGGCGTAGGCCGGAATCTGCGTAAGGTAGATGGCACCGACAAACCAGAACCACGAGTTGCCGACGATCGAGCGCGACACTGCCGGCGGCTGGCCCAGGCCCATGCGCAGGATCACCCAGGATTGCTTGAAGATATTCCAGTCCAGCGGCATGTTCGGCGAGGCCGCGGCTGCCCGCGGGATCCAGCGGCTGGCCAGGTAGCCCAGCACCGCAGTGCCGACCACCCCCCCGGCCACCACGGTGGCGTAGCTGTCGGCCGACATCATCACCCCGGCGCCGATGGTGCCTGCCAGGATGGCAAGGAAGGTGCCGGTTTCGACCAGCCCGTTGCCACCGACCAGCTCTTCTTCACGCAGGGCCTGGGGCAGGATGGAATACTTCACCGGGCCGAACAGCGCCGAATGCGTGCCCATGCCGAACAGCGCCACCAGCATCAGCGCCAGGTGGTTGGTGATGAAGCCCAGGGCGCCGACCGCCATGATGGCGATCTCGGCCAGCTTGATGGCGCGGATCAGCGCGTCCTTGGCAAACTTTTCGCCAAACTGCCCACCTAACGCCGAAAACAGGAAAAACGGCAGAATGAACAGCAAGGCACACAGGTTGACCCAGATCGACCGGTCACCCTCGCCCAGGCTGAGCTTGAACAGGATCGCCAGGATCAGCGACTGCTTGAACAGGTTGTCGTTGAAGGCACCCAGCGACTGAGTGATGAAAAACGGCAGGAAGCGCCGCTTGCCGAGCAAGGTGAATTGCGAGGAATGACTCATCGTCCTTGGTCCTGATGGCTTTTCAATTGGAGGCGCGCCGGGCGCACCAGGCCACAAATCTGCATGGGAAAGGCAGCGGCTGGCAAGCGCAGGGGCAGAACCCGCCACGCTCAGCGGGTCGATCGCGCCCGGCAGGCGCTCATTCGAAACCGAACAAAGCCCGCGCGGTATCCACCAGCAGGGCCTGGCGCAGCTGGGCCGAGCAACCCAAGGCCTCGAACTGCTGCACTGCAGTGGCAAAGCTGGTCGTCGACTCATGCTGGGTATGCGGCCAATCACTGCCCCACATCAAGCGCTCGGCGCCGTAGTGCGCTTCCAGCGCGCACAGTGCCGAGCGCGCGAAGGCCAGATTCTCGTCCGGCGCCCCCGCCAGCCGGTAGATCCCCGACACCTTCACCCAAACCTTGCCCTGCCCGCCCAGGGTCAACAGTTCGGCGAACCCGGGCTGGCCCAGCCCACGGCGGGCATCGGGGCGGCCGAAATGGTCGATCACGATGTTCAGGCCATAGGGTTGTAGCGCGCGGACCAGTGCCGGTATGTCCGCCACCTGCCGGTGCAGTTCCAGGTGCCAGCCTTGTTCGCCAATGCGTTCGAGCAGCGGTCGCCAGCGGCCACTGGCCAGGTCCGGCAGGGTCTGACCCATCAGGTTCAGGCGCACACCACGCACGCCTGACCGGGCCATGTCGGCAAGGGTGTGTGGCTCGACATCGGGCGCCAGCATCACCACCCCGCGCAGTTGCTGCGGCACAGCCTGCAGGGCGCTGAGCAGGTAGCGGTTGTCGGTGCCGAGGAAACTCGGCTGCACCAGCACGCCATGGCTGAAACCATGGGCCAGCAGCTGGCCCAGGTAGTCGCCCAGCGGCGCATCGTAATCAGGGGCATAGCGCCGCTCACTGGCCAGCGCCAGCCCACGGCTGAAAACGTGGGCGTGGCTGTCGATCGCGCTCAGGTGTAAAGGAGGTACGTCGGGCATGGCTCTCATACAGAAAAGTCAGGTTATTTGGCAACTGCCCCGGCGGTGTGCGGCGCCGTGGCATTTTCGAGGGTGCGCCCGCGGGTCTCCGGCAAGCACAAGGCGGCGATCACCGCCACGCCATAGGCGATGCCAGCGTCGATACCAATGGCGCTGCCCAAGGACATCGACTCGCTCATGTGGCCGACCAGGAACGGGAACACTGCCGACAGTACGCGGCCGAAGTTGTAGCAGAAGCCCACCCCGGCACCGCGCACCTCGGCCGGGTACAGCTCATTGAAAAACGCCCCCAGACTGGCCGGGATACCGGCGGCGAAAAAGCCCAGCGGGAAGCCGAGGAACAGCATCTGCGTGTTGGTCAGCGGGAAGAACACATAGGCTTGTACGGTCAGCACGCAGCACAGGGCGAACAGCAGAATATTCTTGCGCCGGCCGATGCGGTCGATCAGCAGGCCGCTGACCACGCAACCGCACCAGAAGGCCAGGATGATCACCGCCAGGTAACCACCGGAGTTCAGCACCGACAAGTTGCGCTCGGTTTTGAGGAAGGTCGGCAGCCAGGTCATCACCGCGTGGTACCCACCATGGGCGCCCAGGCCAAGCAGGCCGCCCAGCAAGGTCACGCGCAACAGCTGCGGGCGGAAGATGCCGGCCATGGAGTGCAGGAAGCTGGCAGGGATGGCATTGGCGTTGTGCAGGCGCTGGAAGCTGTCCGGCTCGGGCACGTTGCGGCGTACCCAAAGGATCAGCAACGACGGCAACAGGCCGACGAAGAACATCACCCGCCAGGCAAATTCCTGCGGCACCAGCGAGTAGATCAGCATGAACAGTGCCACGGCCAGGCCCCAGCCCACGGCCCAGGCGCTCTGCACCGTGCCCATGACCTTGCCGCGGTATTTCGGGTTGATGGTTTCGGCCATCAGCACGGCGCCGGCAGCCCACTCGCCGCCGATACCGAAGCCTTGCATGGCCTTGACCAACAGCAAGGGGTAAAAACCGGTGACGAACGCCGAGAGGAAGGTGAAGCACGAGAACCAGAGGATCATCCACTGCAGGGTCCGCACGCGGCCGTAGCGGTCGGACAAGGTGCCACCCAGCCAGCCGCCGATGGCCGAAGTCACCAGGGTCAGGCCACTGATCAGGCCGGCATCGCCTTTGCTCAGGGAGAACGCGGCGATCAGCGCCGGGATGGCCAGGCCGAACATCTGCACTTCCAGCGCATCGAGCGACCAGCCGCCGAAACAGGCCCAGAATGTCTTGCGTTCCCGCGAGGTGATCTGGCGATACCAACTGAACATGACTGTTATCCTTCTAGTGTGTGCCTGTGACCGCCAGGCAAGCGGAACCACCGCGCCGCGTGTGCACGGCGCAGAGGGAAACGGGGTGCAGCCGCCGGCTTAGCGAATGTCGATGCGGTAGCGGAAGTGCTGCGCATGGCCGCGTGAGCGGCGCCATTCCAGCGGCTTGCCGGCGTAGTCACGGGCCAGGCGCTCGATCACCACCACCGGGCTGCCGGCCGGCAGTTGCAGCAAGCGGCCATGCGCCGCGTCAACCGCTTCGGCGGTGAGGGTTTCTTCGGCGTAGGCGACCACCTGGCCGCACAGTGCTTCGTAGAGGGGGTACAGCAGCGGCCCCTCGCTGTTCAGGTCGACCTCCAGCAACGGTTGGAACGTCTGGCGCGGCAACCAGATTTCTTCGGCCAGTACCGGCTGGGCGCCGAGCAGGCGCGTACGGACAATTCGGATCACCTCGCTGTGAACCGCCAGGCCCAGTGCTTCGGCGACCGCCGAAGGCGCAGTCATCGGCTCGATGGCAAGAATGCGGCTTTCAGGCACCGCGCGCTGGCCATTGGCGGCTTCGAAGCGGAAGAACCGGAACAGCGAAGACTGGAATTGCGGGCGGCGCACGAAGGTACCGCGCCCCTGCTGACGCTCCAGCACGCCTTCAGCCACCAGTACGTCCACGGCTTTGCGCACGGTGCCGACTGACATGTCGAACTCGGTGGCCAAGGCAGCCTCAGTCGGGATCGCTTCGCCTGGGCGCCAGCGGTTGTTGGCAATCTGCTCGAGCAAGTGGTCGCGCAGTTGTTGGTAACGGGGCAGTCGAGCATCACCGGACAGTGGGTGCATGGGTCTCGCTCTCTTGTTGTTATATAAACATATATATGAATTCTGGAGGCAGTATTCCCCGCGTATGCCGGGCTGTCAATCCTCCGCTTGTCGCGGTTCTGAGGCGTCAGCTGCCTTGCTGGCGACAGGGCCGGTACCGGTCAGCGAAGCCGGGCCCTGCGACCACGCGCCACTGCGACCATCGTCGGCGCTGACGAAGCGCCACCAGCGTGCCAGACTGGTAGATCGGGACCGCGTTATCTTATTGCTTCGGAGTTTTCATGTCGTTGTCCAGCGGGCTGATCGCCGTGGTCGCCCTGGCCTATATGGCCATCATGTTCGCCATCGCCTTCTATGGCGACCGCCGCAGCACGCCGTTGCCGCCCAAGCTGCGTGCCTGGGTGTACAGCCTGTCGCTGGCCGTGTACTGCACCAGCTGGACCTTCTTCGGCGCCGTTGGCCAGGCCGCCGAACAACTGTGGGCGTTCTTGCCGATCTACCTGGGCCCGGTACTGCTGCTGATTTTTGCGCCTTGGGTGTTGCAGAAGATGGTGCTGATCAGCAAGCAGCAGAACATCACCTCGATCGCCGACTTCATCGCCGCACGCTATGGCAAGTCGCAGACCCTGGCGGTGGTGGTGGCGCTGATCTGCCTGGTTGGCGTGCTGCCCTACATCGCCCTGCAGCTCAAGGGCATCGTGCTGGGCGTGAACTTGCTGATCGGCGCCAGTGCCGACGCCACCGGCACACGCGTCCAGGACACCGCGCTGGTGGTGTCGCTGGTATTGGCGCTGTTCGCCATCGTGTTTGGCACGCGCAGCCTGGACGTGACCGAACACCACCGTGGCATGGTCCTGGCCATTGCCTTCGAATCGCTGATCAAGCTGCTGGCCTTCCTGGCTGTGGGCATCTTCGTGGTGTTCAACCTGTATGACGGCTTCGGCGACCTGTTCAGCCAGGCACGCCAGTCGATTCAGTTGCAGGATTACTGGCAGGAGACCATCAATTGGCCCTCCATGGTGGTGCAGACCGCCGTGGCGATGATGGCGATCATCTGCCTGCCGCGGCAGTTCCACGTTACTGTGGTGGAGAACATCGAACCACAAGACCTGCGCCTGGCCCGCTGGGTGTTCCCCCTGTACCTGGGGCTGGCTGCCCTGTTCGTGGTGCCGATTGCCCTGGCCGGGCAAATGCTGCTGCCAGGGGCCGTGATTTCCGACTCGTTCGTGATCAGCCTGCCGCTGGCCGAGGCCCACCCGAGCCTGGCGCTGCTGGCGTTCATCGGCGGCGCCTCGGCAGCCACCGGCATGGTCATCGTCGAGGCCGTGGCACTGTCGACCATGGTCTCCAACGACATGCTGCTGCCCTGGCTGCTACGCCGCAACAATGCCGAACGGCCGTTCGAAGCGTTCCGTCACTGGATGCTCTCGGTGCGCCGGGTGACCATCGTGGTGATCCTGCTGCTGGCCTATGTCAGCTATCGCCTGCTGGGCTCGACCGCCAGCCTGGCAACCATCGGCCAGATCGCGTTTGCCGCCGTGACCCAATTGACCCCGGCCATGCTCGGCGCGCTGTACTGGAAGCAGGCCAACCGCCGCGGCGTGTTTGCCGGCCTGGCTGCCGGTATCTTCCTGTGGTTCTACACCTTGGTGTTGCCGATTGCCGCGCACAGTGTGGGCTGGCCCCTGCAGGTGTTCCCAGGGCTGGCTTGGCTGCACGGCAACCCGCTGAACCTGCCGATCAGTCCCCTGACCCAAGGCGTGGTGTTGTCGCTGGCGGGTAACTTCACCCTGTTCGCCTGGGTGTCGCTGCTGTCGCGCACGCGGGTGTCCGAACATTGGCAGGCTGGCCGCTTCATTGGCCAGCAGACCAGCGCCCGGCCCAGCAGCAAGCCGCTGCTGGCGGTACAGATCGACGACCTGCTGACCCTGGCATCGCGCTTTGTCGGCGAAGAGCGCGCCCGGCAGAGCTTCATCCGCTTTGCCTACCGCCAGGGCAAGGGCTTCAACCCCAACCAGAACGCGGACGGCGACTGGATCGAACACACCGAACGGCTGCTGGCCGGCGTGCTGGGCACCTCGTCGACCCGCGCGGTTGTCAAGGCGGCCATCGAAGGCCGCGACATGCAGCTGGAAGACGTAGTGCGCATCGCCGATGAAGCCAGCGAAGTCCTGCAGTTCAACCGCGCCCTGCTGCAGGGCGCCATCGAGAACATCAACCAAGGCATCAGCGTGGTCGACCAGAACCTGCACCTGGTGGCCTGGAACCGCCGTTACCTGGAGCTGTTCAACTACCCGGAGGGGCTGATCAGTGTCGGCCGGCCGATTGCCGACATCATCCGTTACAACGCCGAGCGCGGGTTGTGCGGCCCCGGCGAGGCCCAGGTGCACGTGGCGCGCCGCCTGCACTGGATGCGCCAGGGCCGTGCGCACTCCTCCGAGCGGTTGTTCCCCAACGGCCGGGTGATCGAGTTGATCGGCAACCCGATGCCCGGGGGCGGGTTCGTCATGAGTTTCACCGACATCACGCCGTTCCGCGAGGCCGAACAGGCACTGCGCGATGCCAACGAAGGCCTGGAGCAACGGGTGGCCGAGCGCACCCATGAACTGTCGCAACTGAACCAGGCATTGTCCGAAGCCAAGAGCCAGGCCGAAGCGGTCAGCAAGTCCAAGACCCGCTTCCTGGCTGCAGTCAGCCATGACCTGATGCAACCGTTGAACGCTGCGCGGCTGTTTTCCGCCGCCTTGTCGCAGCAGGCCGAAGGCATGAATGAAGAAGCCCGGCAGTTGGTGCAGCACATGGACAGCTCACTGCGCTCGGCAGAGGAGCTGATCAGCGACCTGCTGGACATCTCGCGCCTGGAAAACGGCAAGATCACGCCAGACGCCAAGCCCTTCGCCCTTACCGAACTGTTCGACACCCTCGGCGCCGAGTTCAAGCTGCTGGCTGCCGAGAAGGGCCTGGAATTCCGCCTGCGCGGCAGCCGCCTGCGGGTGGACAGTGACATGAAACTGCTGCGCCGGGTGCTGCAGAACTTTCTTACCAACGCCCTGCGCTATGGCAAAAGCCCGATTCTGCTGGGGGCACGGCGCCAGGGCGGGCGGCTGTGGCTGGAAGTCTGGGACCGCGGCCCAGGCATCGCCGACGACAAGCTGCAGGTGATCTTCCAGGAATTCAAGCGCCTGGACAGCCACCAGACCCGTGCCGAAAAGGGCCTGGGCCTGGGCCTGGCGATCGCCGACGGCCTGTGCCGGGTGCTCGGCCACCCACTGGAAGTACGTTCATGGCCAGGCAAAGGTACGGTGTTTCGGGTCAGTGTGCCCATCGCCCGCCAGGCCGCGCCGGCACAGCCCGCCCCGCTGGAGCAGGCGAGCCAGCCGCTGGCAGGCTTGCAGGTACTGTGCGTAGACAATGAAGACAGCATTCTGATCGGCATGAACAGCCTGCTCAGCCGTTGGGGTTGCCAGGTGTCTACTGCGCGTAACCAGGCCGAATGCGCCGCCTTGCTGGACCACGGCCTGCGCCCGCACCTGGCGCTGGTGGACTACCACCTAGACGACGGCGAGACCGGCACCGGGCTGATGGGCTGGCTACGTGCGCGGTTGGGTGAGCCCGTACCGGGTGTGGTGATCAGTGCCGACGGCAGCAAGGAAACCATTGCCCTGGTGCATGCGTCCGGCCTCGACTACCTGGCCAAGCCGGTCAAGCCTGCGGCCCTGCGCGCTATGCTCAATCGCCATCTGAACCTGGTTCAGTAAGCGCTTGATCGGCCAGCGCCGCGTCGGCCAGCGCCCGTTCCAGCAGGTCGGGCGGCAGGCTTTTGCTGGCGCGGGCGCCGAGCAACTTCAATTGCTCGCTGCGGCTTACCAGGTTACCGCGCCCCTCGCACAACTTGTTGCGCGCCGCAGCATAGGCTTTGTCCACCTGTTGCAGGCGACTGCCCAGCTCGTCCAGGTCCTGGATGAACAGGACGAACTTGTCGTATAGCCAGCCGGCCCGCTCGGCGATCTCCCGGGCGTTCTGGCCTTGGCGTTCCTGCTTCCAGAGGCTGTCGATCACCCGCAACGTCGCCAGCAAGGTCGTGGGGCTGACGATCACGATCTGCCGGTCGAAAGCTTCCTGGAACAGGTTCGGCTCCGCCTGCAGGGCCGCCGAGAAGGCCGCCTCGATGGGCACGAACAGCAACACGAAGTCGAGGCTGTGCAGGCCTTCGAGGCGGTTGTAATCCTTGCTCGACAAGCCTTTGACATGGCTGCGCAGCGATTGCACATGCTGCTTGAGCGCGGCCTCGTCATTGCTGGAAACGAACTGCTGGTAGGCCGTGAGGCTGACCTTGGCATCCACCACCACCTGCTTGTCGCCCGGCAGCATGATCAGCACATCGGGCTGGAAGCGCTCGCCATCGGCGCTCTTCAGGCTGACCTGGGTCTGGTACTCACGGCCCTTCTCCAGACCGGCATGCTCCAGTACCCGTTCGAGAATCAACTCGCCCCAGTTGCCCTGGGTTTTCTGGCCCTTCAGTGCCTGGGTCAGGTTGGTAGCTTCGTCGGACAGGCGCAGGTTGAGCTGTTGCAGGCGCTCCAGCTCCTTGCTCAGCGAGAAGCGCTCCCGGGCTTCCTGTTGGTAGCTCTCCTCGACCCGTTTTTCGAACGACTGGATGCGTTCCTTGAGGGGGTCGAGCAACTGGCCAAGGTGCTGCTGGCTGGTCTGGGCAAAGCGCTGCTCACGCTCGTCGAAGATCTTGGTGGCCATTTCGGCGAACTGGGCACGCAGGGTGTCACGGGCTTCTTGCAGGTCTTCGAGGCGTTGCTGGTGGCTTTCCTGCTGTTCGCGCAGTTCAGCCTCCAGGCGTGCGCTTTGCGCCTCCAGGCGGCGCAGTTCGGCTTCGCGGTTGGCGCGTTCGAGGTGCCAGGCATGGGCGGCGTCGCGGGCGTTGTCGCGGTCGATCTGCAGCAACTCCAGCTCACGACCCTGGGCGGCCAGCTGGCTCTGCTTGAGGGTATTGGCTTCGCTGAGGTCGCTGATTTCGTCGCGGCTGGCATCCAGCTGCGCTTGCAGCCCGGCCTGGGCCAACTGGGCGGCGTTGAGGCGCTCCTCCAGCAATGCCTGCTCGCCCTGCCGTGCACCCTGACGGCGCTGGAGCTGAATGATCCACCCCAGGCAGGGCAAAGCCCCTGCCACCACGCCGAGCAGAATGCTGGCCAGATCCACTGTCATGCTTACCCCGAACGCGCTGTACGAATGGGTGCAGCTTATCAGCCTTCAACCCGCAAACCACTGCCCCAGCAGCCGCCGCGCTTCCTGCGAACCTTGCCCCGCCGCAAGCTCCAGCCAGTAACGCGCCTGCGCCGGCGCGTTGTGCTGGCACAACCGCGCGTATTCCAGCTGCGCCCGCCGGTCCCCGGCCCGCGCTGCCTGGCGCAGTAACTCATGGCCAATGCGCCGGTCACGGGCATTGCCGCAATCCCGGCACAGCATTTGCCCTAGCCGGCTTTGCGCCACCACCACACCCTGGCGGGCCGGCTGCTTCAGCAGGCGGCCCGCCAGATGCTTGACCTGGGGCTTGTCACCGAGGCGCGGGCTATCGAGCAGCCACAAGGCCACTTTCAAGCTGAACCGCTCGGCGTCAGGGGGTGGTGTAGGGGCGGCGGAGTTGGCGAGGTGTTTACTGCGGAACTTCATGGCAACACGTCAGGCAATGCGAAAGGCGCGCCACTGTACGCTTTTTTTTCCGCCATGGCCTGTCGAATCCGGAACAATGAAAAAAATTTTAGATGATCTTTTCTTGACGTTCGCCGGCGAATGGTTGGGCTAGTCGTCCAGGCTTCGCGATTGTCGGACAGCTCGGCGCGTAGCTGATACGCCCGTGCTAGAGCAAGTGCCGGGGACAATCCACAGTTCCTGTGGATAACTCGGTGGACAACCCTATGACACACCCCGCAAACCCCCGTAAACTGTGGGCTTCAGTCAAACTGACGATTTTTTCACCAGCTGAAAATAGTGTTTTTTTTCATTGACTTAACCACGCAGTCAAGGCATTGGCGAAGTCGCCAGGGGTTGTTGCGGTGCTGTTACAAGCCCTGCACCGAATGTGAACAAATGCACCGTGAGCCCTCTTTTGAATGCACGCAATGGGTACATCCGTGGCGATACGGGCCATTTGCACCCTCTTCCCAGCCTGGCGAATTCAGGCCATACTGCTCGGCTACCCAATACTGACACGGTGCTTGCCAAGCGCACTCATTCACTGTACAGTCCGCCTCGTTAGTACCAAGCTGAAAGTCAATTCTGGCCCCATGTCCTTGCAGTCGCCCACCTCCCAAGTGCGGCCCTGCTGAAACCAGGACCGGCCCATTCGATGATTCACTCGCCAGCCACAGGCTGGTCAAGCACGAATCACCCGACAGATTGATCAGGATCCCACCCCGATGGCCGCGAACCTTGGCCCCGGCGTGCTGCCTGCCTTCTGAAGTACCTACCAGTCAGCCCAAGCGCCCACATTTGATTGCGCCCCTCTGGCTGCCCTGTTCCAGTCAGGTTCGCTCGTCCCTTAATAATGGCGTCACTGGAACGTTTCTATCATGCACGGATCATACTCCCCGTGTTTAAAGCAGGAACATCCAACAATATGCAAACCCATCATCAGATTCAGGCTGCCATTGGCACCCTTTCCCAGGCCTTCTCGCCGTTGAAGTGCCTTATCGTTGCCCCACGCAAAGGCAGCTTCAGCTTTACCCTGGTAGACGAACACGGCGTCGCCTGCCACACCGAGCGCCTGTACCCTGAACAGTACAGCCGCAATGAACCCTTGCAGGCAGTCATTGCAAGGACTCGCCAGTCGCTCACCGCGTGAGCGGCGAATGCTGCAGTATTCATACGCTGAATCATGCCATCGTCTACCTGCCTGAACGTTCACGGCGTAATTGCCTTAGGGCATATACCCCGCAACGTCAGGCAGCAATTGATTTAAAAACAGCTCTTTACACCACGATTATCACACTACACTTCAACTCGAGCGGTACTTGCCGCTTCCGGCGGGCCTGACTCCTTCACCAGCTGCCAAGCTCCAGCGCCCGTCCGGCCCTTTACTGTTCGAGGGCATCATGGGTATTGCGGCGAATGAATTGTGTCAGTATGTGATACGGCCCACCCTGGTTTACCTGAACCGTCACTGCGCCAGCGCTGAAGCCTTGTTACTGGGCATTGCCGCCAGCCAGTCGGCACTCGGGGCTGCCTTGCACGACCGACGCGGGCACGGCCTCTACCGCATTGGCGAACACCGCCACCAAGCGCTGTGGGATAACTACCTGGCCCGTGATCCCGACCTGGCCAGCCTCGTCCGGGGCCTGGCGAGCCAGCATGCCTTCCTGGGCGGCCCGCACCTCGAGCTTACGGTCAACCTGCGATACTCCACGGCCATTGCCTGGATGCTCGTCGAAGAACACGCCATGCCCTTGCCCGCCGCTGACGATTTACTGGCACTGGCGCGCATATGGCGTCAGATTTTCTACCCCCAAGGCCGCTTGCGCGACTTCACTCATGCTTGGCACACCTGCGTGGATCAAAGATTGCCCCAGGCATCTTGAGAAGCGTCCTACATCAAAGCCGGAAAAAAGGGAATTTTGGTCGGATTGTCCTACAAAAACGCTCTAACTCCTGCGATTGAGGCTATAGCGCGGCGCGTCATTTGTTGGTAGCTTTTCGCCCCGGAGATCCCAAGGAGTTTTCTAATAATGAAAAAAGTAATGCTCAAAACCTCCCTCGGCGTAGCCGTGGCTCTTGCATCCAGCCAACTGCTCGCCAGCGGCTTTGCATTGAACGAACAGAGCATCAGCAGCATGGGGACAGGTTTCGCGGGACGTTCTTCTTCTGCCGAAGATGCCAGCACCGTGTTTGGCAACCCGGCCGGCATGTCCCGCCTCAAACGTGAACAGTTCACCGTGGGCGGCGCAGCCGTCATCGCCAAAACCGACATTTCCGGGCCTGGCAGCAACCTCGGGGGGGAAACCGATGGTGACATGGTGCCGGTCGTTGGCGTGCCCATGGGCTACTACGTCAAACCTATCGACGACCACTGGAGCGTCGGCTTCGGTGTCTATGTGCCGTTCGGCCTGGTGACCGACTACGGCAGCGATGACGCTGCGCGCTATTGGGGCAAAAAGAGCCACGTCGAGGTCGTCACCTTCCAGCCCACCGTCAGCTACGCCTTCAACGACAAGGTCTCGATCGGTTTTGGTCCAACGATCAACCGCATCAAGGGTGAGCTGGGCTCCAGCCTGATCAACCCATTCACCCCGGGCCGCAACGATGGTGAAGTGAAAATCAAGGGTGACGATACTGCCGTTGGTTACAACATCGGCCTTATGGTGCAGGCCACCGACCGCACCCGCGTCGGCCTGACCTACCACTCGATGGTCGATTACAAGCTGGAAGGCAAGACCCGCGTCAGCACCCCGCTGATCGGGCCGTTTAACGGCAACAAGTTCGATGCCAGCCTGAAGATCAAGACGCCGGAATCGGTCGACCTTTCGGTTACACACGAACTCGATGACCAGTGGACCCTGTACGCGGGCAGCACCTGGACGCGCTGGAGCCGCCTGGAAAACATCACCGTGCAGAACGATGTGCCTGCGCCACTGGCAGGTTCGGCATTCCAGACCATTACCGAGGAGCAGAACTGGCACGATACCTGGGCACACGCCATTGGTGCATCGTACAAGGTCAACAAGGAGTGGGTACTGCGTACCGGCTTTACCGTTGACCAATCGCCAACCAACAACCACGACCGTTCGCCGCGCATCCCGACAGGTGATCGCAAGGTGTTCAGCCTGGGCGCAGGCTGGAGCCCGAATGACGACATGACTATTGACGTGGCGTATTCCTACCTTTGGGAAGAAGACACCAAGGTCAACCAGGTCAGCGCAACCAAGGGCAGCTACCAGGCCAAGTACGAGAACAGCGCGCACGGTGTCGGTGCGTCGCTTACCTATCGTTTCTGACGGTACGCGCTGCCTGAAAAAACCGCCCTCGCGGTTGATGCCTGTCAGTTAAGCGTTACTGGGGCTGCTTTGCAGCCCTTCGCGGGCACGCCCGCTCCCACAGGTTTGGCGCTGAACTCAAGAAAAGCGCGATTCCCTGTGGGAGCGGGCGTGCCCGCGAAGGGTCGCAAAGCGGCCCCAAATTACTTAACTGACTGGCATTACCCTCGTGGCGGTTTTTTCACGTCTGGACTTGCCAGGTGTCAGCCAGGTGTTCACGCAGGTACGCCGTGAACACGCGCACAGCAGGCGTCATGGCAAAGCGGTCCGCCAGGCACAGGTAGATGTCCATCGGCTCGGTCTGGGCGTATGCCTGGCCGTTGTCGCTGTATTCAAACAACGGCACCAGCGCACCTGAAGCCAGATGTGGCCGCACGATGAATTCGGCCAGGCGGGTAATACCACCATCATGCACGGCCATGTGGGTCAGCGCATCGATGTCGTCACTGATGAGCACGTTGCCGAACACCGGCTCGAAGCGCAGCCCGTCACGCATGAACCCCCACCGTAGCAGGCGGCCGTCCACCGGGTAGCGGAACACCAGGCACCGGTGATCGCGCAGGGCCTCAGGCGTGCTCGGTAGGCCGGCGCTTCGCAAGTAGCCGGGGGAGGCGCAGCAAATGAACGGGATACGGGCGATGTGCCGGGCCAGCAGCTGCTCTTCCAACTGCGGGGTGATGCGCAGGCTCACATCGACATCTTCACGGGCATGGTTGACGCGGCGATCGGTCGTTACCAATTCTATCGAAAGCAGTGGGTAACGGGCGCTGAATGCGGGTATCAGGGGAGCCAGTACATGGCGACCGAAGGCCGAGGTCGAAGCAATGCACAGTCGGCCCTGGGGTTCACTGTCTGGGGTGGTGATGGCCTGCTCGGCTTCGGCAAGGTCACGTTCGATATGGCTGACACGTTGGTAGTACTGGTTGCCTGCGGGTGTCAGGGACATGCTACGGGTTGTGCGGGTAAGCAGGCGCACTTGCAGGTGGCTTTCCAGGCGGGCGAGGTTCTGGCTGACCGCGGCCGGGGTGAGGCCGAGGTTACGGGCGCCAGCGGCAATGCTGCCGGCTTCGACGACCTTGATGAAGCAACGGATGGCGTTGAGCAGGTCCATGCAGTGGCCCTTGATTCGTAAGCATCTCTTTATAAAGAACTCAGTTTTGCTGGTCTACTGCTGCCATTGCGAGGGTTGCTAGCCTGCGGCTTCACTTAACTTCAAGGAGTACGCATGAGCGATCTGTCCCCACCCGCCGCCGCCGCAAATTGCACCCCGTTGCCACGCCCTATGTTTTCGCGTTCTACATGTCTTCGATCATGGCGTTATTGATGAGCTTTGTTATTACAGCAGCGAACGCTGGGGTTACCCCGGACTACCTGAGCAATGTATTGAAGGCCTATCAGTTGGCGATGCCGGTGGCGTTTGTCTGTGTATTGATGGTGAGGCCGGTGGTTGTACGGCTGGTGGCGATCACGGTGCATGCCAAGTGAGGTCGCCTACCGCTGGCACAGGTGGCGCTGGCCCACCTCTTCAACCCCCGCACAGCTTTTGATCTGGCTTTTGATCTGGCTGTTGATCTTGATCTTGATCTT
>NZ_DKJF01000048.1:9516-20720 GCF_002454615.1 Pseudomonas sp. UBA6699 | reverse complement strand
GCTTGCCAGCGATAGGGCCCGAACAGGCCATCTTCCCCTCAAATCAAAAGCCCAACAAATTCAAACCCTTGGCTAACCTCAGCGATTCCCGCTAGCATCCGCCCAATCATTTGCGCCAATAATAAGTTCAAACCCGCAGCGCCCAACCATCGAGGCCAGCATGTACATCTATCGTTTGGTCCTGCTTCTGGTCGTGGGGATCTACCTGTTCTCCCCGGCCATCATGGGCTGGTGGATCGAACCGACCGGAGCGTGGTACCGCCCGTACCTGCTCTGGCTGATCCTGATCGTCGTCACCTTCATCCTGCAGAGCCAACGAGATGCCGATGAGCTTTAGCCTGACCCAGATGATCCTGATCAGCGCCGGGTACCTCATGGTGCTGTTCGGCGTAGCCTGGGTCAGCGAGCGCGGGCTGATCCCGCGCGCCATCATTCGCCACCCGCTCACCTACACCCTGTCCCTGGGCGTATACGCCAGCGCCTGGGCGTTCTACGGGTCGGTGGGCCTGGCCTATCAGTACGGCTACGGCTTCCTTGCCTGTTACCTGGGGGTCTCCGGTGCATTCCTGCTGGCGCCAGTGCTGCTGTACCCGATCCTGAAGATCACCCGCACTTACCAGCTGTCGTCGCTGGCCGACCTGCTGGCGTTCCGCTTCCGCAGCACCTGGGCCGGCGCGTTGACCACCCTTATCATGCTGATTGGCGTACTGCCGTTACTGGCGTTGCAGATCCAGGCGGTGGCCGATTCGATCAGCATCCTTACCGGTGAGCCGGTCAAGGCCCGGGTGGCCTTCGCGTTCTGTGCGCTGATCATCCTGTTCACCATCTTCTTCGGCTCACGGCATATCGCCACGCGCGAAAAGCATGAAGGGCTGGTGTTCGCCATTGCCTTCGAGTCGGTGATCAAGCTGCTGGCACTGGGCGGCATCGGCCTGTACGCCCTGTATGGCGTGTTTGGCGGCCCGCACGAGCTGGAAGTGTGGCTGCTGCAGAACCAGACCGCCCTGGCTGCCCTGCACACCCCGTTGCAGGAAGGCCCGTGGCGCACCCTGCTGCTGGTGTTCTTCGCCTCGGCCATCGTCATGCCGCACATGTACCACATGGCCTTCACCGAAAACCTCAACCCACGCTCGCTGGTCAGCGCCAGTTGGGGCCTGCCGCTGTTCCTGCTGCTGATGAGCCTGGCCGTGCCGCTGGTACTCTGGGCCGGGCTGCGCCTGGGCGCCAGTACCAACCCCGAATACTTCACCCTGGGCCTGGGCATTGCCGCCAACAACCAGGCACTGGCCCTGCTGGCCTATATAGGCGGCCTGTCGGCGGCCAGTGGCCTGATCATCGTCACCACCCTGGCGCTGTCGGGCATGGCCCTCAACCACCTGGTGCTGCCGCTATACCAGCCCCCGGCCGAGGGCAACATCTACCGCTGGCTGAAATGGACCCGCCGCGCACTGATCGTCGCCATCATCACTGCTGGTTTCATGTTCTACCTGACCCAGAACAACCACCAGAGCCTGGCCAACCTGGGCATCGTGGCGTTCGTGGCCACGCTGCAGTTCCTGCCCGGCGTGCTGTCCGTGTTGTACTGGCCGACCGCCAACCGCCGCGGCTTCATCGCCGGGCTGCTGGCCGGCACGCTGGTGTGGATGGTGACCATGCTGCTGCCGCTGCTGGGCAATCTGCAAGGCTTCTATATCCCGCTGCTGGACATGATCTACGTGCTGGACGATACCAGCTGGCACATGGCGGCCATCGCCTCGCTGGCGGCCAACGTGCTGCTGTTCACCCTGATTTCGCTGTTCACCAACGCCAGCACCGAAGAGGTCAGCGCCGCAGAAGCCTGCGCGGTGGACAACGTGCGCCGCCCACAGCGCCGCGAACTGCACGCAGCCTCGCCCCAGGAATTCGCGACCCAACTGGCCAAGCCGCTGGGCGCCAAAGCCGCGCAAAAGGAAGTGGAGCAGGCCCTGCGCGACCTTTACCTGCCGTTCGACGAACGCAGGCCATACGCCTTGCGCCGCCTGCGTGACCGCATCGAGGCCAACCTGTCGGGCCTGATGGGCCCGAGCGTGGCTCAGGACATGGTCGAGACCTTCCTGCCGTACAAGTCCGGTAACGAGAACTACGTCACCGAGGACATCCACTTCATTGAAAGCCGCCTGGAAGACTACCACTCGCGCCTGACCGGCCTGGCCGCCGAGCTCGATGCCCTGCGCCGCTACCACCGCCAGACCTTGCAGGAGCTGCCCATGGGCGTCTGCTCGCTGGCCAAGGACCAGGAAATCCTCATGTGGAACAAGGCCATGGAAGAGCTCACCGGGATTGCCGCCAAGCACGTGGTCGGCTCGCGCCTGGTGACCATCGCCGAGCCCTGGCGCGGGCTGCTGCAGGGCTTCATCAACGTGCCCGACGAGCACCTGCACAAACAACGCCTGGCTCTGGATGGCCAGCCACGTTGGCTGAACCTGCACAAGGCGGCCATCGATGAACCACTGGCCCCCGGTAACAGCGGCCTGGTACTGCTGGTCGAGGACCTGACCGAAACCCAGGCCCTGGAAGACAAGCTGGTGCATTCCGAGCGCCTGGCCAGCATCGGCCGGCTGGCCGCCGGCGTGGCCCACGAAATCGGCAACCCGATCACCGGCATCGCCTGCCTGGCGCAGAACCTGCGCGAGGAGCGTGAAGGCGACGGCGAAATCACCGAGCTGTCCAGCCAGATCCTCGACCAGACCAAACGCGTGTCACGCATCGTCCAGTCGTTGATGAGTTTTGCCCATGCCGGTGGCAGCCACCAGAACAGCGAGGAACCGGTGTGCCTGGCCGAAGTGGCGCAGGACGCCATTGGTCTGCTGGCGTTGAACCGGCGTAATTTCGAAGTACAGTTCTTCAACCTCTGCGACCCCGACCATTGGGTAGAAGGCGACCCGCAGCGCCTGGCCCAGGTGCTGATCAACCTGCTTTCCAACGCCCGCGACGCCTCGCCGCCCGGCAGCGCAGTGCGCGTGCGCAGCGAGGTGAGCGAGCACACCGTCGACCTGATCGTCGAGGACGAGGGCAGCGGCATCCCGAAGAACATCCAGGACCGTCTGTTCGAGCCGTTCTTCACCACCAAGGACCCCGGCGAGGGAACCGGACTGGGCCTCGCTCTGGTCTATTCCATCGTGGAAGAGCATTATGGGCAAATCACCATCGACAGCCCGGCCGACATCGAACGGCAACGTGGCACCCGGATCCGCGTGACCCTGCCCCGGCATGTCGTAGCGACGTCCCCTGAAATTCGAGACCGTCGAGAGAATTGAATCAATGCCGCACATTCTGATCGTCGAAGACGAAACCATCATCCGCTCGGCCTTGCGTCGTCTGCTCGAGCGGAACCAGTACCAGGTCAGCGAAGCCGGCTCGGTGCAGGAAGCCCAGGAACGCTTCAGCATTGCCACTTTCGACCTGATCGTCAGTGACCTGCGCCTGCCAGGTGCACCCGGCACCGAGCTGATCAAGCTCGGCCAAGGCACCCCGGTGCTGATCATGACCAGCTACGCCAGCCTGCGCTCAGCCGTGGACTCGATGAAGATGGGCGCGGTGGACTACATCGCCAAGCCCTTCGATCACGACGAAATGCTGCAAGCGGTGGCCCGCATCCTGCGCGACCGGCAGAACGCCCCGGCTGCAGCACCGGCTGCCGAGCCCCGCGCCACCACCGGCAAGGCAGCCCCTGCCGACAAAGCGGCCCCGGCAGCGGCCAATGGCGACATCGGTATCATCGGCTCGTGCCCGCCCATGCAGGACATGTACAGCAAGATCCGCAAGGTGGCCCCTACCGATTCCAATGTGCTGATCCAGGGCGAATCGGGTACCGGTAAAGAGCTGGTGGCGCGCGCCCTGCACAACCTGTCGCGGCGCGCCAAGGCGCCGATGATTTCGGTGAACTGCGCGGCCATCCCCGAAACCCTGATCGAGTCCGAGCTGTTCGGCCACGAGAAAGGCGCGTTCACCGGCGCCAGTGCCGGCCGTGCGGGCCTGGTGGAGGCCGCCGACGGTGGTACGTTGTTCCTCGATGAAATCGGCGAATTGCCCCTGGAAGCCCAAGCCCGCCTGCTGCGCGTGCTGCAGGAAGGGGAAATTCGCCGGGTCGGTTCGGTGCAGTCGCAAAAGGTCGATGTGCGCCTGATCGCCGCGACCCACCGCGACCTGAAGAACCTGGCCAAGGCCGGCCAGTTCCGCGAAGACTTGTACTACCGCCTGCACGTGATCGCCCTGAAGCTGCCCGCGCTGCGCGAGCGCGGCAGCGACGTCAATGAAATCGCCAGTGCCTTCCTGGCTCGCCAGAGTGCGCGCATCGGCCGGGATGACCTGCACTTCTCTGCCGAAGCCGAACAGGCCATTCGTCACTACAGCTGGCCGGGCAACGTACGTGAGCTGGAAAACGCCGTGGAGCGCGCGGTCATTCTCAGCGAGAGCGCAGAAATTTCTGCCGACCTGCTGGGTATCGACATCGAGCTGAGCGACCTGGAAGAAGACGATATTCTCGACAACGCCCTGGCGGTGGCCAGCGCGGCCAGTGCCAGCCACGAGCCGACCGAGGACTTGTCGCTGGAAGACTACTTCCAGCACTTCGTGCTCGAGCACCAGGACCACATGACCGAGACCGAACTGGCCCGCAAACTCGGCGTCAGCCGCAAGTGCCTGTGGGAACGCCGCCAACGCCTGGGCATTCCGCGGCGCAAGAGCAACGCCACCAGCGATAACTGACCTGCTTGGGTGGGAGGTTCCTCCTGCCCCTTCTCTACCAGCCTCACCGGCCTGTTCGCGGGCTTGCCCGCTCCCACAAGCACAGCGCAACCTGGCAGCCACAGTGATCCTGTGGGAGCGGGCAAGCCTGCGAAACGGCCAGCCACCACACCCCAGGTAACACATCTGCTGCCGCAAAAATCTGTTACCCACCCTCTGCGCCGTAACAGTCACCGAGGCGTACGGTAACGAAATTTCCACATTTCGGGCCTACCACAAACCTGCAGAATCCACCAACCCCTTGATTTTACTGGCTTTTCAAAAGTTGGCACGGCACCTGCTATATCTCTGGTACAAGAACAATAACAAGCACTGCAACTCATAATAAGAACAAGACGAAACGGCTCACGCACAATAAAAACAAGACGGCGGAGGCGCAGCTAACTGATTCTTTTGGAGAGGATGCGTGTTTGGGGCTTGCCCCACGACCAGGCAGAGAACAACAAAAACTGCACTAAAAAGCAGCGCCTGAACTGGTTGGATCAACAGATCAACGTGACATCAGCGGCCAAAGCAATCCGTTTGCTCTTTACCCCCAGTTTGGGGGTCGTCCACAAGCTTCAGGCTTTGTGGGCAGGGCACTCAACAAAAACAAAAAGCCCGGCAAAAAAATAATAAGAGCACGCAACGACACTTCTTGGGGAGCTTAGGCTCCCCTTGTCGTTTCTGCGATTCCCGCAGGCTTCCTGCTACCCGCCTACACCATTCCCTGAGTAAATGCTAGAATCCCCGCCCATCATGCGGCCATTCTCCTATTCTTGGCCGAACATTCCTTCAAACAGTGCATCCCATGCTGAAGAAGCTGTTCCAGTCGTTCCGCCCGCCCGTACCGGGCCAGCACCACAGGCGCACCACGCCTGAGGTGATCAACAAGAGCCAGCACTCGTTGCAGCGCCACCAGTTCAGCCGCCACGCGGTGAACATTGTCGAGCGCTTGCAGGCTGCCGGTTACCAGGCCTACCTGGTCGGTGGCTGCGTCCGCGACCTGATGCTGGGCATTACGCCGAAAGACTTCGACGTTGCCACCAGCGCTACCCCTGAACAGGTCCGTGCCGAGTTCCGTAATGCGCGCATCATTGGCCGCCGCTTCAAGCTGGTCCATGTGCATTTCGGCCGTGAAATCATCGAAGTCGCTACCTTCCGTGCCCCGCATACGGAAGATGACCAGAATGACAGCCACCGTTCGTCGCATAACGCCAGTGGTCGCATCCTGCGTGACAACGTATACGGCACCCTGGAAGAAGACGCGCAGCGCCGCGACTTCACCATCAACGCCCTGTACTACGACCCGGTCAGCGAGCGCATTCTCGATTACGCCAACGGCGTGCACGATGTTCGCAACCGCCTGCTGCGGCTGATCGGCGACCCGACGCACCGCTACCAGGAAGACCCCGTGCGCATGCTGCGCGCAGTGCGCTTCGCGGCCAAGCTGGACTTCGGTATCGAGAAGCACACCTTCAAGCCGATCCGCGAACTGGCCCCACTGCTGCGCGAAATCCCGCCAGCGCGCCTGTTCGAAGAGAGCCTGAAGCTGTTCCTCTCGGGCCAAGGTGCCATCGCCTTTGAAATGCTGGTCGACCTGGAGCTATTCGAGCCGCTGTTCCCGGCCAGTGCGCACGCGCTGGAAGAGCGCCCGACCTATACCCACACGCTCATCAGCCAGGCACTGAACAACACCGACCTACGGGTGAAGCAGGGCAAACCGGTAACGCCGGCGTTCCTGTTCGCCGCGCTGCTGTGGCCTGCCCTGCCAGCCCGCGTGCTGCATTTGCAGAGCCAGGGCGTACCCCCGATTCCGGCCATGAATGGCGCAGCCCACGACCTGATCGCCGAGCAATGCGCCCGCATCGCCATCCCCAAGCGCTTCACCCTGCCAATCCGGGAAATCTGGGACATGCAGGAGCGCCTGCCACGGCGCAGCGGCAAGCGCGCCGACATGCTGCTGGACAACCCGCGCTTCCGTGCCGGTTACGATTTCCTGCTGCTGCGTGAAAGCGCGGGCGAAGAAACCGACGACCTGGGGCAATGGTGGACCGATTACCAGGACGCCAACGACAGCGAGCGCCGCGAGATGATCCGCGACCTGGGCAACCGTGACGAAGGCAGCACTGCCGGCCCGCGTAAACGCAAGCGCAGCGGCAGCAAACGCAAGCGCGCTGGCGACGAGGCATTCGAGTGACGACGCGCGCCTACGTCGGCCTGGGCAGCAACCTGGCTGCACCGGCCGAGCAGTTGCGCAGCGCGTTGCAGGCGCTGGACCAGGTCGCGGCCACGCGCCTGGTAGCAGCCTCTGCCTTTTACACCAGCGATTCGCTGTTGCCCGGGCAGCCACGCTATACCAACGCCGTCGCGGCGCTGGATACCCAGCTCGCACCGCTGGCCTTGCTCGATGCCCTGCAAGCCATCGAGAACGACCAGGGCCGGGTGCGCGCGGAGCGCTGGGGCCCACGCACGCTGGACCTGGACATCCTGCTGTTCGGCGACCAGGTGCTCGACGAGCCCCGCTTGAAGGTGCCGCATTACCATATGCATGCCCGCCCCTTCGTACTGTACCCGCTGGCCGAGCTGGTACCGGGCGATTTCCGCCTGGCCGATGGCCGCGCCCTTGCGCAGCTGCTTGAGGCTTGCCCATTCATCGGCCTGGAGCGCTTGTAAACCGGGTGCTCCAGCCCGTTGCACCGACCGGGTAACGCCAGTAACACCCTGATCGTAACAATGCGGTAACAGGGTGATTGACTTCCCCCACCTCGCTCACGACTATAGGCGTCCCGTGTGGCAACTGACTGCCGCATACCCGTATTTAGGCCCGGACGGACCTGTGCCCGAACATCACGCGCGATGATGTGCCGCTCCGGAAGATGACTACACGCGTTGAATGCAGTCGTTTTTTACAGCGCCTGAACGAGGAATTTCCTACATGCCTGAAGTAACCCTGACCACCCTGCATGGCCTCAAGGCCAAGGGTGAAAAAATCACCATGCTGACCTGCTACGACGCGACCTTCGCCAAAGTCGCCAGCCAGGCCGGTGTTGAAGTGTTGCTGGTGGGCGACTCGCTGGGGATGGTCCTGCAGGGCCACGACAGTACCTTGCCGGTCACCACGGCCGACATGGCCTACCATACCGCCAGCGTCAAACGTGGCAATGACGGCGCGCTGATCCTGGTAGACCTGCCATTCATGGCCCATGCAACCCCGGAACAGGCGTTTGCCAACAGCGCCACGCTGATGCAGGCAGGCGCCCACATGATCAAGATCGAAGGTGCCGCCTGGCTGGCAGAAACCATTCGCCTGCTGGCTGAGCGTGGCGTACCGGTGTGTGCGCACCTGGGCCTGACCCCGCAGACCGTCAACGTACTGGGCGGCTATAAAGTGCAAGGCCGCCAGGAAGCCCAGGCCCGGCAGATGCGCGCTGATGCCATTGCCCTGGAACAGGCCGGTGCAGCCATGCTGCTGCTGGAGTGCGTACCCAGCGAACTGGCCGCGGAAATCACCAACGCGGTCGGTATTCCGGTGATCGGCATCGGCGCCGGCAGTGCCACCGATGGCCAGGTGCTGGTGCTGCACGACATGCTTGGCCTGTCGCTGAGCGGCCGGGTGCCCAAGTTCGTGAAGAACTTCATGCAGGGCCAACCGGATATCCACAGCGCCCTCGTCGCTTACGTCGAGGCCGTCAAGCAAGTCAGTTTCCCAGGCAGCGAACACGGGTTCAGTGCATGAATACAGTCAAGACCGTCCGCGAACTGCGCGCAGCAGTAGCCCGTGCCCGCGGTGAGGGCAAGCGCATCGGTTTCGTGCCGACCATGGGCAACCTGCACAGTGGCCACGCGGCCCTGGTCACCAAGGCCGCGCAGCGTGCCGATTTCGTGGTCGCCAGCATCTTCGTCAACCCGCTGCAGTTCGGTGCCAACGAAGACCTGGACAGCTACCCGCGTACCTTGGCCGCCGACCAGGAGCGCCTGCTGCAGGCCGGCTGCAACCTTTTGTTCGCACCCAGCGTGGCAGAGATGTACCCCGACGGCATGAGCGTGCAAACCCGGGTCAGTGTTCCTCAGCTTTCCGAAGGCTTGTGCGGCGCCAGCCGGCCAGGGCATTTCGAAGGTGTGGCCACCGTGGTCACCAAGCTGTTCAACATGGTCCAGCCAGACCTTGCGGTGTTCGGTGAAAAGGACTTCCAGCAACTGGCAGTGATCCGCGCCATGGTCCGCGACCTGAACATGCCGATCCAGATCATTGGCGAGCCTACCGTGCGGGCCGACGATGGCCTGGCGCTGTCTTCGCGTAATGGTTACCTCACGCCCGAGCAGCGGGCCACCGCGCCCGCGCTGTACCGTACGCTGCAGCATATCGCTTCGGCCATTGGCCGCGGGCAGCGGGACTTTGCCGCGCTGGTTACCGAAGGGCAGGCGCAGCTGGCTGCCGCGGGTTTGCGTCCAGATTACCTGGAAGTGCGCCATGCCGTGAGCCTGCGCCCGGCAGTGATCGATGATCGCGACCTTGTGGTGATTGCGGCGGCTTACCTGGGTAACACCCGGTTGATCGACAATCTGTATCTGCACGTGGAAGAGAAAACCGCATAAAGGCCTTGGGGGCTGTTTGCAGCCCCCTCAAAATCCCCGTCCCACAGCCATTCCCAGCGCGTGACCTTTGCCTATAATGATGCAGCCTGAACCCGGCAATGACTGCCGTGTCAAAGGCCTCACCACGCATTAAGGGAACCCCGCGCAATGGCGTATTACCGTACACCCCACGATGTGACGGCGCTGCCCGCCTGGCAGGCGCTTCAGCAACACCGCGACGCCATGCAGAGCTTCAGCATGCGCGACGCCTTCGCCGCCGATGCCCAACGCTTCGACCAGTTTTCCCTTAGCGCTTGCGGCCTGTTCCTCGACTACTCGAAAAACCTGATCACCGAGCAAACCCGCGATCTGTTGGTCAACCTGGCCAA
Organism: Pseudomonas sp. UBA6699; assembly: GCF_002454615.1. NCBI lineage: Bacteria > Pseudomonadati > Pseudomonadota > Gammaproteobacteria > Pseudomonadales > Pseudomonadaceae > Pseudomonas > Pseudomonas sp. UBA6699. The sequence continues at coordinate 10,989 of NZ_DKJF01000048.1, read as the reverse complement.
TGAAGTGGGCCTGCAGGACGCTATCAAGTCGATGTTCAGTGGCGAAATCATCAACACCTCCGAAGGCCGCCCGGTGCTGCACACCGCATTGCGCCGGCCGGTTGGCGACAAACTCAGCGTCAACGGCGTGAACGTCATGCCGGAAGTACACAAGGTACTCAACCAGATCACCGAACTGGTTGGCCGCATCCATGATGGCCTGTGGCGTGGCTACAGCGAAAAGCCGATCACCGACGTGGTCAACATCGGTATCGGCGGCTCGTTCCTCGGCCCGGAGCTTGTTTCCGAAGCCCTGCTGCCCTACGCGCAGCGCGGTGTACGCTGCCACTACCTGGCCAACATCGACGGCAGCGAGTTCCACGAACTGTCGGCCAAGCTGCGCGCCGAAACGACCCTGTTCATTGTTTCGTCGAAGTCGTTCAACACCCTCGAAACCCTGAAAAACGCCATGGCCGCGCGTACCTGGTACCTGGCCCAGGGCGGTTCGGAGGCCGAGCTGTACCGCCACTTCATTGCGGTTTCCAGCAACAAGGCTGCCGCGGTGGCCTTCGGTATCCGCGAAGAGAACATCTTCCCGATGTGGGACTGGGTCGGGGGGCGCTACTCGCTGTGGTCGGCCATCGGCCTGCCGATCGCCCTGGCCATCGGCATGGCCAACTTCAAGGAGCTGTTGTCCGGCGCCTACACCATGGACCAGCATTTCCAGACCGCGCCGTTCGACAAGAACATGCCGGTACTGCTGGCCCTGCTGGGCGTGTGGTACGGCAACTTCTGGGGCGCCAGCAGCCATGCGATCCTGCCGTACGACCACTACCTGCGCAACATCACCAAGCACCTGCAGCAGCTGGACATGGAGTCCAACGGCAAGAGCGTGCTGCAGGACGGCACCCCGGTCAAAACCGAAACCGGCCCGGTAATCTGGGGTGGCGTCGGCTGTAATGGCCAGCACGCCTACCATCAGTTGCTGCACCAAGGCACCCAGCTGATTCCGGCCGACTTCATCGTGCCGGTCGTGAGCTTCAACCCGGTCGCCGACCATCACCAGTGGCTGTACGCGAACTGCCTGTCGCAAAGCCAGGCCCTGATGCTGGGTAAAACCCGCGAAGAAGCCGAAGCCGAACTGCGTGGCAAAGGGCTGAACGAAGCAGACATCGAAAAGCTGGCCCCGCACAAGGTGATCCCGGGCAACCGCCCGAGCAACACCCTGGTGGTAGAACGCATCAGCCCACGCCGTTTGGGGGCGCTGGTGGCCATGTATGAACACAAGGTGTTCGTGCAAAGCGTGGTCTGGGGCATCAACGCCTTCGACCAGTGGGGCGTGGAGTTGGGCAAGGAGCTGGGCAAGGGCGTGTACCAGCGCCTGGTCGGCAGCCTGGACGACAGCGCCGAAGATGGTTCGACCCAAGGCCTGATCAACTACTTCCGCGGCCGTCATCGCGGGTGATCTCAGGCCTGTGCCGGCCTCTTCGCGGG
>NZ_DKJF01000048.1:0-9379 GCF_002454615.1 Pseudomonas sp. UBA6699 | reverse complement strand
GCCCGCGAAGAGGCCGGCACAATTTGAACACCTCTCCCAGCTACACTGTCCTATCGAATAGCCGTTGCAGTCCCTCGCCCCTTACAAGAGCAGGACCACCGCCATGTTCGATATCCGCAAATATCCCCAGGCCCTGGCCGTCAGCCAGTCCGCCGCCCTCACACCCGACGACTACCAGCGCCTTTACCGCCAGTCGGTAGAAGACCCCGACGCCTTCTGGGCCGAGCAAGCCAAGCGCCTGGACTGGATCAAGCCGTGGTCAAGCGTGCAGCAGTGCGACCTGCGCTCCGGCGAGGCCCGCTGGTTCGACGGCGCACAGCTCAACGTCAGTTACAACTGCATCGACCGCCACCTGGCCCAGCGCGCTGAGCAGACGGCCTTGCTGTGGGAAGGGGACGACCCTAAAGATGCCAAAGCCATCAGCTACCGCGAACTGCACCGCGAAGTCTGCCGCCTGGCCAACGCCCTGAAGGCGCGCGGGGTGAAGAAAGGCGACCGCGTGTGCATCTACATGCCGATGATCCCCCAAGCAGCGTTCGCCATGCTGGCCTGCACCCGCATCGGCGCTATCCATTCGGTGGTGTTCGGTGGTTTCTCGCCGGACGCCCTGCGTGATCGTCTTCTCGATGCCGACTGCCGTACGGTGATTACCGCCGATGAAGGCGTGCGCGGCGGCAAGCGTATCCCGTTGAAGCAGAACGTCGACAAAGCCCTGGCCAGTTGCCCGGCCGTCAGCAGCGTCTTCGTGGTCCGCCGTAGCGCAGGCGCGGTGGACTGGGCCGAGGGCCGCGATCTCTGGTACCACGAGGCAACCGAACACGCCGGCGACGACTGCGCCCCCGAGCCCATGGCAGCCGAAGACCCGCTGTTCATCCTCTACACCTCTGGCAGCACCGGCAAACCCAAGGGCGTGCTGCACACCACCGCCGGCTACCTGTTGCAGGCAACCCTGACCTTCAAGGTGGTGTTCGATTACCGCGACGGCGAAGTGTTCTGGTGCACCGCGGATGTGGGCTGGGTGACCGGGCACAGCTACATCGTCTACGGCCCATTGGCCAACGGCGCCATCTCGCTGATGTTCGAAGGGGTACCGAACTACCCAGACACCTCGCGCTTCTGGCAGGTGGTGGACAAGCACCAGGTCAATATTTTCTACACCGCGCCGACCGCGCTGCGGGCACTGATGCGCGAGGGCTCTGGGCCACTGCAGGGCACCTCGCGCAAAAGCCTGCGCCTGCTGGGCAGTGTCGGCGAGCCGATCAACCCGGAAGCCTGGGAGTGGTACTTCGAAGCGGTCGGGCAAAAGCGCTGCCCCATCGTCGACACCTGGTGGCAGACCGAAACCGGCGGCATCATGTTGACCCCCCTGCCCGGCTCGACCACGTTCAAGCCGGGCTGTGCCACCCAGCCCATGTTCGGCGTACAGCCCGCCCTGCTGGATGAAAAGGGCGAGGTGATAGACGGGCCGGGGGCCGGCCTGCTGGTGATCAAGGCCAGCTGGCCCGGGCAGATCCGCAGTGTCTATGGCGACCACCAGCGCATGGTCGACACGTATTTCAAACCCATGCGCGGTTACTACTTCACCGGCGATGGCGCCCGCCGTGATGCCGACGGCGACTACTGGATCACCGGGCGTATTGACGACGTGATCAATGTGTCAGGGCACCGTATCGGCACGGCCGAAGTGGAAAGCGCACTGGTGTTGCATGATCGCGTCGCCGAAGCCGCCGTGGTCGGCTACCCGCATGACCTCAAGGGCCAGGGCGTGTACGCCTTCGTCACGGCCATGAATGGCGTTACACCGGACGAAGCGCTCAAGGCCGAGCTACTCGCCATGGTCAGCAAGGAAATCGGCAGTTTCGCCAAGCCCGAGCTGATCCAGTGGGCCCCGGCACTGCCCAAGACCCGCTCCGGCAAGATCATGCGGCGTATACTGCGCAAGATCGCCTGCAACGAACTGGACAACCTGGGCGATACTTCGACGCTGGCCGACCCCGCCGTGGTGCAGGACCTGATCGACAAACGCCTCAACCAGTAACCGGCGGCCGCTGCTGATGGCCGCCCTGTATCGCAGGTCGCCATGGAAGCCCTACGCCGCCGTATCGAAACCCAGGTCATGAGCCTTACCGGGCTGGCCCTCGGCCAGCTCGACCTGGAGTCCCCCAAGGGTGACCCAGGGCTGTTCGGCCCGCACAGTGTCAGTTGGCAGGTGCATGGCGATTTTCCGAGCATGCTGGTCGGCGGCATCAGCGCACTGATGCTGCAGCTATTGCATCCGCTGGCCCTGGCCGGCGTCTGGGACCACTCCAACTTCCGCGAGGACTTGCTCGGCCGCCTGCGGCGCACCAGCCAGTTCATCTCCGGTACAACCTTCGGCGCGACCGGTGATGCCGAGTGGCTGATCGAGAAAGTGCGCACCATCCACCTGCAAGTGACCGGCACTGCACCGGATGGCCGGCCCTACGCGGCCAGCGACCCAGCCTTGCTGACCTGGGTGCATGTGGCAGAGGTCAGCAGCTTTCTGGCCGCCCACTTGCGCTACCGTAACCCGCACATGCCGCGCAGCGAGCAAGATGCCTACTACAACGAAATCGCCTTGATCGCCGAGCGCCTTGGCGCCCGTGACGTACCACGCTCGTGCCAGCAGGTGGACGCCTACCTGCAAGCCATGCGCCCGCAACTGCACTGTGATGCGCGCAGCCGGGAGGTCATGCGGATTCTGCTCGACGCCCCTGCCCCCAGCCGCCTGGCTCAACCGGTGGGCAAACTGATGCTGCACGCCGGCATCGACCTGCTGCCTGGCTGGGGCCAGAGCCTGCTTGGCCTGCAGCACCGGCCCTGGCAGCAGCGCCTGATCCGCCTGGGCCTCAAACCCACGGCAGCGCTGCTGCGCTGGGCAATGCGCGACGGCTCCGCGCACCGCGCCAGGCGGCGCATGGGCATCGAGTGAGGGCAACAGGTCGCGCCTGCGGAACTGATTTAACGTGCCATACTCCAAGCACTCCTGCTCAGACCGACGAAGCGACACATGTACAAAGGATTGACTCGCGCCGCTGGCGCCATCGTGGCCCTGGTAGCCCTCTACAGCCTGCTTGGGTTCCTGATTCTTCCCGGCGTGGCACTGCGTATCGCCAATCAGCAATTGACCAAGTACGCTACCGTGCCCGCGCACCTTGAACGCATCGAACTCAACCCCTTCAGCCTTGAGCTGACCCTGTGGGGCCTGCAGCTTGGCGAGCCTGGCAAGGAGCAGGTCGGTTTCGACCGGTTGTACGCCAACCTGTCGCTCGACAGCCTGTGGAGCAAGGCCCTGCACCTGGAAGCGGTCGAGCTCGACAAGCCCCGCAACCAGGTCCTGTTCGCCAAAGACGGCACACTCAACCTGACGACGTTGTTCAAGCTGCCGCCGAGCGAAGCCAAGCCCGACGAGCCACCCAGCGACCCCTTCCCGTTGCGTATCGGCAGCATCAAGCTCAAGCAAGGCTTGCTGCACTTCCAGGACATGCGCCCGAGCGAACCCATCGAGTTCCTCTACGACAACATGAACCTGGAGCTGAAGAACCTCAGCACCTTGCCTGACGACAACGCCGACATGACCTTGGTGGCCAACGGCCCCAACGGCGGGCGCATCGACTGGAACGGCACCCTCAGCCTGTCGCCGATCGCCTCGCAAGGCACGCTGAAAGTCACCGACGCCAAGATGAAGCTGTTCTGGCCCTACGTGCGCGATGCCGTGCCCCTGGTGCTGCAGGACGGGCTGGTCAGCCTTCAGACCCAGTACAAGCTCAATCTCGCCAAGCAGACCGAGCTGCTGCTGGACAACGCCACGCTGCGGGTGGCCCCGTTCGCCATCAACGCGCCAGACGGCCGCCCGTTGGCGCGCCTGGCCAACCTGGAGGTGAGCGAGACGACCGTCGACCTGGTCAAGCAACAGGTCAGTGTGGGCAAGCTGCGCAGCGACAAGCTGGAAACCTGGGCAGCACTGGAAAAGGACGGCCAGCTCGACTGGCAGAAGCTGTTCGCCAGCCAACCGGCCAAAGCCACGCCGAAAGAAAAGGCCGAACCGGCTGCCGCCGGCCCTGCGCCTGAGCCGCAATCGGCCAACGAACCGGCCAAGCCTTGGCAGGTATTGCTCCAGAACGTGCAACTGCGCAACTACCTGGTGCACCTGGCAGATCGCAGCCAGAAAGAACCGGTAGCGCTCGATGTCGGCCCGCTGAATGTCGACCTGCAAGGCTTCGACAGCCTCAACCAGTCCCCCTTCACCCTCAAGCTCGATACCGGCGTAGGCAAGCAAGGCAAGCTGCAGGCCGCCGGCCAGGTGAACCTGGCGCCCATCCAGGCCAAGCTCGACGTCAGCACCCGCGACATCGACCTGCGCGTGGCCCAGGCCTACGTCAGCCCGTTCATCCTGCTGGAACTGCGCAGCGGAATGCTCGACAGTGACCTCAAGGTCGACCTGAAGAACACCACGCCACTGGCCTTCACGGTCACCGGCAAGGCCCAGGTCAGCCAACTGCATACGTTGGACACCATCAAGAGCCGGGACTTCGTGAAATGGCAACAGGTCAACGTAGACGGCTTGTCGTATGTGCACGGTGATGCCCTGTCGATCGACAAGGTGACCCTGCAGGAGCCCTACGCGCGCTTCATCATCAACGAAGACCGCACGACCAACGTCAATGACCTGTTGATCCCGCAACCGGCCGGCGCCAAGCCAAGCAGCCCGGCCACAACGGCCCCCGCCAGCAGCAGCAAGCCGCTGGGCATTCATATTGGCCAGGTCGACATCAAGAACGGCTCGGCCAACTTTGCCGACCTGTCCCTTACCCCCAACTTCGCCACCGCCGTGCAGCAACTCAACGGCCAGATCGGCACCATCGACAACCGCAAGCCGGTGCCTGCCAAGGTTGACGTGAAAGGCAAGGTCGACCGCTACGCCCCGGTTACCATCAAGGGCGCCCTCAACCCGTTCAACCCGCTGGCCAGCCTGGATATCGCCACCAGCTTCAAGCGCGTCGAGCTGACCACCTTGACGCCCTATTCCGGCAAATTCGCCGGTTACCGCATTCGCAAAGGCCGGCTCAACCTCGACTTGCACTACCTGATCACCAATGGCCAGCTCAAAGCCGAGAACAAGGTGGTGGTGGAGCAACTGCAGTTAGGTGAGAAAGTCGACAGCCCGGATGCGGTCGACCTGCCGATCCGCCTGGCGGTGGCGTTGTTGAAGGACACTCAAGGCAAGATCTCGATTGAGCTGCCGGTGTCGGGCGACCTCAACAACCCGCAGTTCAGCGTGATGCCGATCGTCTGGCAAACCCTGCGCAATCTGGTGCTGCGGGCAGCCCAGGCGCCCTTCAAGTTCATCGGTGGGCTGATCACTGGCGGCGGTTCGCAAGACCTGGGTAACGTCGCCTTCGCCCCCGGTTCCAGTACCCTCAGTGGCGATGCCCAGGCGGCGCTGGACAAGCTGGCTTCCGCGCTTAAAGAACGCCCGGAATTGCGCCTGGAAATCGAGGGCACCAGCGCCCAGGCCAGCGATGGCCCACTGATTGCCCAGCAACGCCTGGAACGTGAGTATCAGGCCACCTGGTACAAGATATTGCAGCGCCGCGGCGACAAGGTGCCTGCCAATGCCTCGATGCTGGTGGTCGACGACAGCGACAAACCGGCGATGCTCGAAGGCATCTACCGTACGCGCCTGAAGCAACAACCGCCGGCCGAATGGGAGCAACTTAGCCGTGACGAACGCACAGCCAAGTTGCGCGATGCGGTGATCAAGTCGTGGGCGGAGAGTACTGCGTTGTTGCGCACGCTGGGTCAGGAGCGGGCCAGCAGCATCAAGGATTACCTGGTCGACAAAGGCAAGCTGGAAGATGACCGGGTGTACTTCATCGACACCAGCCTGGGCCAGCCCGAGAAAGACGGCCGGGTGGTCACGCCAATGCATCTGGATGCTGAGTAATTAGCAAGCCTGACGCGCACCTGTGGGAGCGGCCTTGTGTCGCGAAAGGGCCGCAAAGCGGCCCCAGCAATTGATAAATCGCTGCTGAAACCCTGGGGCCGCTGCGCGGCCCTTTCGCGACACAAGGCCGCTCCCACAGAGGCGGCTTCAGACCAACCGCTGCCCCGACACCGCCGGGTGATACAGCGGCTGCACCTTGTTCCCCGCCGGGTCCAGCAGGTGGAAGCTGCGCGCGCCATCACCATGGTTGAAAGGCCGGTCGAGCAAGGTCACCCCTCGGGCCTTGAAGTACGCATACCAGGCCTCCAGTTCCTCGACGCTGTCCACGATGAACCCGTAATGGTCCAAGGTCTGCAACCCGTTGGCAGCCCCTGCCCCGCGCCCCAGCGACATGTTGTCATTACCGCAGGTCAGGTACACCAAGTCTTCATTGGCGCGGCTCAGTACTTCCATACCCAGCACATCGACGTAAAAGCGTTCGCACTCCTCAAGGTTGGGTACCAGCAAGGCAATATGGCGCAGGCCATTCAGGCGGCCAGGGCGGGCAGGCAATTCAGACATGGCTAGGCTCCTTTTTGTATACAATTCATTATTGAATTTAAAACAAAAGGAGCACTTTGTGTATAGCCTGTTCATCAAGACCCGCGTGAAGCCCGGGTGTGCCGATGCTTTCCTAAGCGCGATCAAAGTCAATGCCGCTGCTTCGGTGGCCAGCGAGGCGGGTTGCCTGGTGTTCGATGTATCGCAGGACAGGGTCGATCCGGATGTGATCTACCTGTATGAGATCTACCGCGATGATGCGGCGTATGAGGCGCATACCCAGACCGCCCATTTTCGAGATAGCCGGCCCCTGGTCGAGCCGCTGATCATTGAGCAGGAATGCTTCGAGAGTGGTGTGGTAGCGCGTAATCCGGCTTATTGAATAAAAGGGGCCGCGAAGCGGCCCCTACAGCATTGGGTGGCCAAATCCGTTTGGCCGACGGGACATTCCTTATTCGGCTTTCAGGCCGTCAGCCGAAACGGCCTGTACGCCTTTGATCTTCTTGGCAATGCTGACTGCCATTTCTTTCTGGGACTCAGTCACTTTCATGTCAGACGACAGCGAAACCACGCCTTTGTTGGTTTCTACCTTGATGTCGCTGCCCGGTACGCCTTTCTCGGTCATCAGGTCAGCTTTGACCTTGGTGGTGATCCAGGTATCGGAGGTAGCTTCCTTGGCTTTGGTCACCTCACCGGCCGCCAGCATCATCGGGGCCTGGGTGGTCTGTTGGGCAAAAGCCGCATTAGCCATGGTCAGGGTCAGAGCGGTAGCAGTAGCGGCAGCAATGGCGAACTTCTTCATGTGGGTCACTCCTGTTTTTCGAAAGGTCTGCGCCGTGTGTCCTGGCGTCAGGTATGAAGGTAGTTGCATGCGCTGTGCCAGGTTTTGATTTTCTACTAAAACCTTATAAATCAGTACGTTAGCGATTATGCCAAACGGCAGTAGTCATGCATTTTGCAATCTGCACCTGCAACCTGCATGCAAGATGCAAGTCCGCAAAAGGTTCCCGCCCCGGTCAAAAAAAAAGAGCCCCGAAGGGCTCTTCCATTGCTGCGTAGCGGTCGCTTAAACGCCCGAGGCCTTGGCCGCGGCTACGTCCTTGATCGACAGCTTGATACGGCCGCGGTTGTCCACGTCCAGCACCAGTACTTCAACTTCCTGGCCTTCTTTCAGGATGTCGGTGACTTTCTCGACGCGCGCATCGCTCAGCATGGAGATGTGCACCAGGCCGTCTTTGCCAGGCAGGATATTGACGAAGGCGCCGAAGTCGACGATACGCTCGACCTTGCCGACGTAGATCTTGCCGATCTCGGCCTCGGCGGTGATGCCCAGGATGCGCTGCTTGGCAGCATCTGCCGCTTCCTTGGTTTCGCCGAAGATCTTGATCGAGCCGTCGTCTTCGATGTCGATCGAAGCCTTGGTCTCTTCGCAGATGGCGCGAATGGTGGCGCCGCCTTTACCGATCACGTCACGGATCTTGTCGGTGTCGATCTTCATCGAGATCATGGTAGGCGCGTTGGCCGACAGCTCGGTACGCGACTGGCCAATGACCTGGTTCATCTGGCCGAGGATGTTCAGGCGCGCTTCCAGGGCTTGGCCCAGGGCGATTTCCATGATCTCTTCGGTGATGCCGTTGATCTTGATGTCCATCTGCAGCGCGGTGACGCCTTTGGCGGTACCGGCTACCTTGAAGTCCATGTCGCCCAGGTGGTCTTCGTCACCGAGGATGTCGGTCAGGACCGCGAACTTGTCGCCTTCCTTCACCAGGCCCATGGCGATACCGGCCACTGGCGCCTTCATCGGCACACCGGCGTCCATCAGCGCCAGCGAAGCACCGCAAACCGAAGCCATGGAGCTGGAACCGTTGGATTCGGTGATTTCCGATACCACGCGGATGGTGTACGGGAACACGTCGGCGGCAGGCAGCATGGCCTGGACCGAACGACGGGCCAGACGGCCGTGGCCGATTTCACGACGGCCAGCGCCGCCCATGCGGCCACACTCACCTACCGAGAACGGTGGGAAGTTGTAGTGCAGCATGAAGGGGTCTTTCTTCTCGCCTTCGAGGGTGTCCAGCAGCTGGGCGTCACGGGCAGTACCCAAGGTCGCAACCACCAGGGCCTGGGTTTCACCGCGGGTGAACAGCGCCGAACCGTGGGTTTTCGGCAGCACGCCCACTTCGATGTTCAGCGGGCGAACGGTCTTGGTGTCGCGGCCGTCGATACGTGGCTTGCCGTTGACGATGTTTTCGCGAACGGTGCGGTATTCGATTTCGCCGAAGATGTCTTTTACTTCAGCAGCCGAAGGCTGGCCTTCTTCACCGGAGAACTTGGCAACCGCCTGGTCACGCAGCTCGCCCAGGCGCGCATAGCGGTCGGCCTTAACGGTGATGGTGTAGCCTTGCGAAACCGCTTCGCCGAACTCGGCACGGATGGCGTTGAACAGCTCGGTGTTGGCCACCGCAGGTTTCCAGTCCCAGGTTGGCTTGCCCGCTTCGGCAGCCAGCTCTTTCACGGCCTGGATCACGGCCTGGAACTCGTCATGGGCGAACAGTACCGCGCCCAGCATCTGGTCTTCGGTCAGCTCCTGGGCTTCGGATTCAACCATCAGCACGGCGTCGGAAGTACCGGCAACGACCATGTCCAGGCTGGAGGCAGCCAGTTGCTCGTAAGTCGGGTTCAGCAGGTAGCCGGTGCTTTCGTGGAAGGCCACGCGCGCCGCACCGATCGGGCCTTCGAATGGAATGCCGGAAATGGCCAGGGCAGCCGAGGTACCGATCATCGCAGCGATGTCCGGGTCAGTCTTCTTGCTGGTGGAAACCACGGTGCAGACGACCTGCACTTCGTTCATGAAGCCTTCCGGGAACAGCGGGC
>NZ_DKJF01000050.1:0-39015 GCF_002454615.1 Pseudomonas sp. UBA6699 | reverse complement strand
CGCCGATACAGCAGTGCTATGCAGCTGTCTCCAGTAGAGTATGAGAAACGCTATTTCCTGCGCTTTGAGAGTGTCTAGAAAACCTGGGGCGATTCATAGACAAGGAACGACATAAGGAAGACAAGCACCTCGACAAAGAAGCTAAAAAGCATCTTTGAAGGGGTAACGGCCCGGTAAGCGGGCCTTCCACAAGAGGGATTTTGCATGAAGCGAATCATTACGCTCGCATCTGCGCCATGCTTTTGCCAAGCGTCACCTTGGGCAAGGATGATCATCACGAGTGCGAGGCGGCATTGGACAAAATGAAGTCGGCCAAGGAGTCGGACTTCACTGGTACTGGGCACCATGAGTTCCAGCAAGCCAAACAGGCGCACGCCGATGGCGATTTCAAAAAGTGCGCCGACCAGGCAGAAAAAGCACTTGCCCACCAGAAGAGTGAGTGACCCTAGGTTGGGTGCCGAAGGATGAAGGCCGCTCGGCACCCGCGCTCGCCGCGTTCGGATAGAGCTGAGCTCGGACAATTTTTTTCTGCACACGGATACCGGCTATCCGGGCTTTGAAACAGCCCCCTCGTAGCTTGCCCATCAAACCCGGGGCTGTGCTCCATGGACATAGGCCGGACTCATGCAAGGCGAGGTGGGCAACATCAAGTCGCCAGGATTGACTTAAGACGCTAAGCACTGAAAATCTTAATTCTTTTCGAAATATTGAAAGAGAACACAATTGGGTGGTATTCAGTTTGTAGTGCTATTTCGCAATTTATATCAGTGCGTTGCATAAGGTTTCATATTGCTGTGCATAAAGCGATCACGGCTCTCGCTCTTTCGATGACATTTCATTCATTAGTAATCTCTGAGCCCTTAAGCTAGCCTCATAACCAGATAGCAAACCACATGAGGTATCCACCATGTTCAAGAAAACCCTCACTGCTACAGCAATTATCTTGGCTTCTATTCTGGCGACTTCCATGGCTTATGCAGAAGGAGACTTGGCGAAAGGCGTCCGTCATGATGTGAGAGAGTTGGATAAAGGTGCTCATCACGCGAATCATGAGCGCCACAAAGCCGGGAAGCACATTCATCATGAGGTGAAAAAACACCTCTAAAGTCTTAGCTCTCGACTAAGAACTAACTTAATCAAAAATAGTTTGTTTTTATATGGATGCGCTGCTGACCTGAGACAAGGCCCAGCAGCGTATTCTTTAGCATTAGAAACCTCTGATCCTGCACAGAACAGATCGCCCCCTCCCAAAGCACATTGCCAGCTGCCAGTATCTCAGCGATTACCCCTAGTTGAGGGAGGCCTGGCTTTTCAGTGAGGTGGCGCTTAAAGATTGTGCTTCAGATTGATACAAGGGCGCCTAAGCGCCCTGTATTCCCTTGACGCGATCAGAGTGGAAAATAGCACCCCATGCAGCGTTATTGATATTTATCCAGATGGGTTTCCGGACCATCTTTAACCACAGCCTGCGCCTTACCAAAACTTTCCATCAGGCATTTGTATTCTGGGCATACATGATCGGCCAGGATTTCGGCGAAGCGCGAGCCTTCTGGCCGATTCCAGGTTTGCATCAATTCAGCAACAATCGCAAACGTGTCAGTTGGAATGGCCCCCGCCTGTGTCACCCGTGCAATCGTGGTATCGGTTGCCAGCTTGCTCCAGTTACCTGAAGCATCAACCACACAATACGCTTTGTAGCCTTCTTGCACTGCACTCACGGCAGGGAACGCCATGCACACGCTGGTGAGCGTACCCGCGATAATCAGCGTTTTGCGCCCTGTCTTTTCAACCTCTTTCACAAAAAGAGGGTTATCCCAAGTGTTTATCTGGCCTGTGCGGGGCACATATACTGCGTGCGGCGCATACTGATGAATTTCCGGAATCAGCGGGCCATTTGGGCCATCGGGCACAGATGCGGTCGTGATCACCGGAATGTTCAGCAAGGTCGCGGTTTTTGCAATCGCGATTACGTAGTTACGAAGGTCTGGGATGGGCACGTCCCGGACGGTGTTAAAAAGTCCGCTCTGGTGGTCGATCAGCAGGATCACCGCGTCATCTGGGTCCAGCATTCCACTGTTAGCAGCCATTTTGCACCTCCTAAGTCACATGATTTGGCTTTGACACGCCCCGTCGCTGAGTCGAAGCGCTGGGTTGAAATACAAAGTAGTTCTTGTCTTCCCAAACCGCAAGAACTTACCATAAGGGTACTAACTTCCTAAATGATAGTGAGGGTTCACCATGCCAAGCAGTAAAAAAAATGCCAGTTGCCCGGTCGAGACCACCCTGAAGGTCATTGGTGGAAAGTGGAAAGTATTAATAATTCACTTTCTTCTGGAGGACAAAAAAAGATTTGGCGAGTTAGCCAATTGTTTGGGGCGCATATCACCTAAAACACTCTCTCAGCAACTACGGGAACTTGAAGAAGACGGGATAATTTTACGCAAAGACTTTGCTGAAATCCCACCCAAGGTTGAATATTCGATTTCCACGCTGGGTGAAACTTTGTCTCCGATATTGCATGCCATGGCAGACTGGGGTGGCGCACTTGAAAAACGATTGAAAACAACCAAAAGAACGTTGCGAACCTCAAGTGAATGAAATTGAGTTTCGGCTCGACGCCGCTGGGAGGGACTCTGAAGAGAGCTTGCACAAAATAACCCTCCTCAGGCGCCAAAAGTTTGCCCAGGCAGTGACCAAATCAGCCCAGCACAAGTAAAATTATCGCGTCTCTGGGTCATGCCTCTTCGAAATCCATCTCGGGTGGCTCCCGTCGCAAGCCTCCGGTGATGATCACCAAATAGACCAACCCGATGGCCAGCCAAGCGAGTTCCAGGTAGATGGCCATGTGATCCAAGCTCGCCATCAGCCAAATATCCGCTATCAACCCGATTAGAGGGAGCATCAAGTAAACCATCACCGCTTTGGCACCACGCTGCCGTTCAGCAATCCAGTATTGGAAAATCACTGACAGATTCACCAGGCTAAAGGCCAAGAACGCCCCGAAATTTATGAAGGAAGTCGAGGTGGTCACGTCCATTCGCAAAGCCAGAAGTGCAACCACGCCGCACAGTATGATGCTGATGACGGGAGTGCCGAAGCGTTCACTCAGACGACCGAACAGGCGCTTTGGGATTACTCCGTCCCGACCCATGGCGAACAGAAGCCTCGAAGCGCTTGCCTGCGCTGCCAGGCCAGATGTGAACTGACCAACAATTAAGCCGATCAGGAAGAAGCTTACAAAAATGTCCCCGCCAATATTTTTTGCAATTTCATAAGCTGCCGAGTCTGCATTCGCAAAATCTGTGGAGGGGTGTGCTAGCTGGACGAAGTAGCTCGCGACAATGAAGATGACACCGCCCAGTAAGGTGATCAGGAGAATCGCACGAGGGATGGTTTTACGCGGCTCATGCGCTTCCTCGGTCAAAGTACTCACCGCGTCAAAGCCCAAGAACGAATAACACGCGATGGCCGCCCCGCTCATGACCAAGGGTAGCTGGAAACTGTCTTGGTAGAAAGGCGCTAGCGACCAGAAGGGCTGATTCAAAGGGCCTGTAACGTAGTGCGCAGCCAGACCGACAAAGGCTACCAAAACGAGGAACTGAAGCAACATCAGAACACCATTCACCGTCTTCGCCAATTGAAGGCCAACAATGTTGATCGCTGTGGTGACTCCGATGAAGGCCAGCACCCAGACCGGGTGAGGCACGCTTGGGAACGCTGAATGGAGATACGCCGCGCCGATCAACCAAATGGCCATAGGAAGGAACAGATAATCGAGTAGCACTGCCCAGCCAGCCAGGAACCCCAGTTTGGGGCTGATAGATTTTCGTACGTACGTATAAGCGGATCCAGCTACAGGAAACGCTTTCGCCATTTTTCCGTAGCTCAAGGCTGTGAAGAGCATTGCTACGGATGCGGCAAGGTAGGCGGAAGGCACCGATCCACCAGTTGTGTCGGCGAGAATACCGAAGGTGCCAAAGACGATGATCGGCGTCATATAGGCTATGCCGAAAAGCGTAACCGCACCTAACGAGAGGGTGCGCTTCAACTGGGCCATGTTGCTTTAGACAGATGGGAGGGGGCAGGGGAGATGGGGCGAAGATCAGTCTTTACTACCAGAGGTATCACGAGCGATGCCTTAAAAGTGTAGACAGCTCATCTAAAAGGAATTTTTACGCTTCTAACTAGGACTGTAAATGATTGGAGTTGGCCAGCTGGGACGAGGCCATCTATCTGGCCATCGTCCCGGTAATGCCAGTCAATTATTTTCAGCGATCTGCATAATGGGAAATGGTAAGCGCAATGACCAGCACGATTTGGATGGCTAACATGCTCACCAATAATCGTTTCATTTTGGGCGGGAAACGTTTAACTTCATTTAAGTCAATTAAGCCTCTGCGCAAAAAGATTGTCGGTATCGCCAGCACCAGAGCGATCGATCCCGTGCGCATGACTTTGCCAAGTAAGCCTGCATGCTGGAATATTTTTTTATTGCCGGTCACGTACGTACAGTTCGGAAGAAACGACTCAAAGTACTCAGTGTACTTATGTGCGATGTAACACAGCACGATCATAAACAGAATTATGGGTGCAAGGATAAACAGCGCAATCAATCCAGGGTCTACTGCATTCACTCCGATACCTCACGATATAAAAACTCACCTACCTTTTCGCCTCTATCGCTCCCGAAGTCACCGGCGATTTTACCGCCTACTGCACCGCCTATTACAGCACAAGCCAGCGCTCCTGGGCCGCCTGTACTAACCCCCAGAACGACTACACAAGCACCAGTTCCTACCATACCTCCCGCAGCCCCCCCGATGCTGCCGCCTCCCAGGCCACCTATCAATGCCGAGCTTTCAACATATTTGGCGCGGCGGCACTGCTCTTCCCGGCCCATTGTGCAGGCTTTATGAATCGACAAGCCTGTGGCGGCCACATCCAGCGCAGTGCCGATGTACGTGCCTTTCTTAACTAGGTTGGAGGCTCTGGCAACGCCAGATACCTTATCGGCATAGCCGGCAATCTCACCTGTGTGGAGATAGCTGCGGGTCGAGATATTCAATGCTTGTTTGATCTTTCCCTGATTACGTAACCCTGAACCGTACGCGGCCAGGCTCCCCAAATGCTTTTCGAGCTTCATGAACATAGCGGTGCGCTTGGCATAAAACGCGTCGCGGGCACTCAAGGTGCCAGAGCCGAGGTAATCGCGATGGAGTTTTTCGATCTTCTCAAGTGTGTCCTTGATATTTTGCAGATGCCTGCTCCAGCCGTCACCGACTGCACCAACTCCCATTGAAGCGCTGGCAAGCACACTTTGCAGTAAGTCGAAGTGTTCCAGGAAGAAATCATCCGCATCCACCCCACTGGTAAGTAGTCCAGCGTGGATCTGAGCAGCCTGGGCCATCAGGAACGCTTCGTGGCTGGTACATGAGGGTGTGTTGGAATCGCCCACGATCACCAGCTCACCGCCCAAGACAACGCTGTTGACAATGTGCGCATTCAGAATATCGAATTTGCCTCGGGCGTGCCCAGATAGCGGAGTACTGGCTTTCAAAGACTGGTAGGACCCACGAGCGGCGCCTGCAAAATTGCCTGCTATGCTGCGGCCAGTTAGGTCTCCCGGAAAGCGCCTCAGCTAAATGCGGCCTGAAGAAGGTCCACGCGGGTATGCTCGGCTTCGAGGGGGCAGCAGGTCCCGTTTCTTGTCCAAACCGCCGCTGTAGCCGCTTAGCTTTCCGTTGGCGGCGATCACGCGGTGGCAGGGCACGATGATCGAAATCGGGTTGACCGCATTGGCCATGCCGATGGCTCTGGCAGCGTCAGTTTGCCCATGCTCTTGGCCAGTTGACCGTAGCTGGTGACGGTGCCGTAGGGAACCATGGCAAGCATTGCCCATGCCTGCTCGAGAAGGTGGCTGCCACGAGGTGCCAGGGTTAGCGAGAAATCACGACGGGCCCCGCCGAGGTACTCAAGCAACTTTTGGATGATAGCTCCGAGGCCAACTTTCCAGCGTTCACGCTCGTTCGGCAGTTGATAGGTGGTCCTTCACCACGAGAGCTATTGACCAATAGCTGTCGATCGGTAGCTGCATAATCGCCCCCCCCTGTCTGGATCAAACCGCCGAGAAACCATTAGTCGAGCGCCACAGAGGCGCGCTCCCGAGCCACCGATTCCCAGCAGAGCCGATTGCCCTTGGATTTGCGGACGTCAATACTGGATTGAAACCGATAGCGGGGGATCAGCACGAAGTGCGCGAGCGTCAGACGTTGCACTTGAACCCCGTCATGATATTTCTTGGAGCGCTGTACATACCGTGGTCGCCGGCATAGCTCAGGTATTCACGGTCGAACACGTTGTTTAGATTGACTGACGCACTCAGATGCTGGTTGAAGTCGTAGCGACCCAGGAGGTTGGTCACGGCATAGCTACTTTGGGTGAAGGTGTGCAGGTCGGCACCGGTTTTGCTCTGGCAGTTCACACCGCCGCCAACGGTGAGCTTGTCCAGAATCCCCGGCAGGCGATAGCTGGTGAAGGTCTCAGCTCTCCGTCCAGGGTGAACTCAGCGCCTTTGGTAGTGGTTCCCTGTTCCGACCTATACGTGTTACCGCCTGGAGTATTGATCCAGATCGCCAGGTTTTCCTGCTCGATCTTGAACACCGCGATGCTGGAGTTCAACTTCCCGTCGAACTGGCTTCCCTTGACGCCGACTTCATACCCGGTGCCTTCCATCGGATCCAGTGGTTTGTTGTCAATGTCGCGAACTCAGGACGACTGTGGGTTAAAGATTTTCGTGTAACTGGCATACAGCGACCACGTCTCGTTGACGTCATACACCACGCCAGCATACGGGATGTAGACGCCGGTTTCCGACTCTTTGGTCTTGGTTTGCTTAGCATTGTAGGGCTTATCCTCGATGTCACGATGCCAATCGATCACGCGGCTACCCAGCAAGAGACCGAGGTCGTCGGTGGCGTGCAGGCGCGTGGCGAGATAAGCGGCGTATTGAGTTTCGTCGGTAGTGGATTTGCCAGCCGATGCCCATTCAGGGGTACGAGGGCTTCTGTCGCGTGCGGGCGCAATTCAATGCACCGTCCCATCTGGCCATCCTGAATACGCAAGCGCTCATGGAACCGCTCGCACAGGCCAATGAACTGACATTGAAAGCAGCGGAAAATCAGTGCCGGGCCATGCTGGATCGCTATGCGCGATGAGGTGCGATACGCGCTGGCCAGGGAGTTCTTGCGCGAATATGTGCTATCGGTGGAACAGATTTCTGCCCGCCTTGGGTACATTGATCCGACCAGTTTCATCAAAGCCTTCAAGCGATGGACGGGTGAGACGCCGTTGTCGTATCGAAAGCGGCCTCGCGTGAATCGTTAGTTCGGGCACAGCATTCGGCCCGGGAAGCGTTGACCACCATAAGGATAGAAACAATGATCACTCGGTTGAGCTGGGTCCTGCGTCAAGTGACAAAACGCCTGTGGTTTCGGACAACGCTGTTTTCGCTTGCTGGCGTTGTCACTGCCTTGCTCGCCATCGCCTTGCGCGACTTCGTACCGCCATCGCTGCCTGCGAAGATCGGTGCAGACTCGGTCGACAAGATACTCGGCATCATCGCCTCCAGCATGCTGGCGGTGACCACGTTTTCCTTGAGTATCATCGTTTCTGCCTACGGTGCTGCCAGTAATGGCGTGACACCCAGGGCGACCACCTTGGTGATGGAAGATTCGACAACGCAGAATGCACTGGCCACGTTCATTGGCTCGTTTCTGTTCAGCCTGGTCGGCATCATCGCGCTGAGTACCGGTGCTTATGGGGCTCAGGGGCGGGTGGTGCTTTTTGCAGTGACCCTGTTGATGATCGTCCTGATCGTGTACACGCTGTTGCGCTGGATCGGTCACCTATCCACGCTTGGAAGAGTCGGCGAGACAATTGATCGGGTCGAGGCCGCGACACTGGCTGCCCTGGAGCATCGCGCCCGCTGGCCCTATCTGGGTGGTGCTCCTTACCCCGAATCCTGCGTGCTGCCCTCTAGCGCGCTCACGATTGCCAGTACCGACACCGGCTACGTGCAGCACATCGATATCAGCGGCCTGGCGGCAGTGGCCGAGAAGCACCAGCTCAAGATCTACCTGGAAGTACTGCCAGGCACCTTTGTTCACATTGGCGCGCCCATAGCGCGGCTGCTACCCACAGCTTCGCCCCCTCCACAGGGCTCGGCGCTGGCGGCTGAAATCCTGCGCGCGGTCACGGTGGGTGTACGCCGCTCATTTGACCAGGATCCACGCTTCGGCCTTGCGGTTCTAACCGAAATCGCCTCGCGCGCCTTGTCTCCGGCGACCAATGATTCCGGGACCGTGATCGATGTGATCGGCCGTGGAGTCAGGTGTTTTTCCAAGTGGTCGATGCAATCCCCGGCCTCTGATGACGTCGATGAGAAGTGTCTGCGCGTTCATGTTCGGTGCATCGAAGTGCACGATTTATTCGATGACTTCTTCACATTGATCGCACGGGACGGGGCAGGGCTGTTGGAAATCGATATCCGGCTGATCAAGGCATTGATCAGCCTGGCTGAATTCGATCCACAGCGGTATGGCAAGCATTGCCGACACCATGCCGCTTTACTGGTTAAACGTGCGCAGACATCGTTGCACCTGGATGAAGAAAAGCAGCGGCTCCGGGATGTAGCCGCGCCGTTGCTTGGTCAGTAGCTTCGAGGCGCAAACGCAAAGGCCATCGACAAAGTTTGATAAAGCTGAACCCACTACGGCGCTTCTTGCACCCTACGCTTGGCGATGGAGAGTTTCGAGTAGTGTACTGGGGCGGCGGGTGCACCATTTTCAATCGCCTTGAGAAATGCCTCGGGATCGTTCATGGGCAGGCGTTTGAGGTACTCGACATCCAGGTTCCACCATTGGCTTGCAAGCAGCCGCTCAATGATTTCAGGGCTATGCCGGTACTTGATGAACTTGGCTGGGTTTCCGCCAACGATCGCGTAGGGGGGTACGTTTTTTGTCACCACTGCCCGTGTGGCAATGATTGCCCCCGTGCCTACCTCTACACCTTCCAAAATGGTCGCGCCATGCCCGACCCAGACATCGTGTCCCATGGTGACCCAGGAAAGCGCTGGAGAATAGGACAAGCCTCCCGTTTCATACTGGAAGGGGTGCGTGCTTACCCAATCGGTAGGGTGGGTATGCTTTTCCTGGCCCAGTGTGCAGTCGGATCCGATCGAGCAAAAACGACCGATCGCAGAAATCACCGATAACGTGCTGCCACTCCTGATGTAGGTGTGGGCTCCGATGGTTACCGATGGCGACTCTACCCTGACGTGTCCAAGGCTTACACCTTGCTCAATGGTTGCGCAGGCACGGACGCTGAAGGAACCAGAACCTCCGGCGGCTTTGCCGCCCAGTTTTCGGAACGCTTTCTTGAATTGTTGTTCTCTGAATATTTTGAGCATATTTTTGATCGCATCACGCTTTTTGGGGATTTTAGCAAGCCCTCTGCAATGAACAAACGCTTACTCCGCCCATTCCGGGTCGCCCGTGAACACCACCGTCAACCAGCGGTTCGGCCCTTCACCGCCCACGGCTTCACCAATCTCGTTGCGCCACGCGTCCCATTCATCGATGGTCTTCGCTGCCATGGCCTTGGGTACGATGAAGTACAGCTCGATCTCGCGTGAGCGCCCGACCTTGGCAACATAGGCACGGTAGGACTGCAACCCGTGGCGGGCGACAAAGGCCTTGGCCACTTCGTCCACGTGCAGCTTGAGGTCGCCTGGGGTGACCAGGAAAATGTCCGCCAGGGCCTGGCGCACCACCGCCATCGGCAGCGGCACAATCACCAGGCACACCAGCGCCAGTACCGCCGGGTCGATGTACGGTGATACCCACTCCCATGAGGTTCCCTGAACCGCGTAACCAAAGCAGAAGGCGATCAGCAGTGCCGCGGTGATGCTGGCCGACATCACCCAGCCCTTGACGTCCATGGCCACGAAGTCCGACTTCAGCTGGCGATTGGCGCGGGCCTCGACCAGGGCGATGGTCACGCAGCAGATCACGGTCACTACCGCGTAGACCATGGCAATGCCGAACTCCAGGTGTCGGCCGCCCTGCAGCAGGCTGCTGACGGCGTTGATCAGGGCATAGACCGCCACGCCGCTGAGCAGGATGCCATTGAGTGCCAGCACCATCGGCTCCAGGTGCCAGAAGCCCATGGTGAAACGCTCGCGCAGCTTGCGCGACATCTGCACGCTGGTGGTATGCGAGGTGATCAGCTTGACCACCACCAGCGACAGGCCGCTCATGCTGGCGTCGACCAGTGAGTAAACGCCATCGAACATGATCGAGAACGACCCGGAGGCCACGCCGAAAGCGATGCCGATGCTGGCGATGAACAGGGTGACGGCGATCGAGGTGCGCAGCAGGCCCTGTTCGCTGGTGATGTCGAAGAACGAGGAGCGGGGGGCGGTTTGCATAAGGTGTGCTCGGCAAAAACGATGATGCTGTGGTGCCTGTGAGGGCCTCTTCGCTCCTACAGGGGGGCATGGCTTCAAGGGCCAGTGCGGGCCCCTGTGGTGGCCGGTTTACCGGCCAAGAAGCCCTCACAGATTAGACGCGGAACTGCTCCATGAGCGCTTGTTGCTGGTTGGCCAGCCGGTTCAAGGCCTGGC
The DNA here is from genome assembly GCF_002454615.1 of Pseudomonas sp. UBA6699. NCBI lineage: Bacteria > Pseudomonadati > Pseudomonadota > Gammaproteobacteria > Pseudomonadales > Pseudomonadaceae > Pseudomonas > Pseudomonas sp. UBA6699. The sequence continues at coordinate 28,334 of NZ_DKJF01000050.1, read as the reverse complement.
TGATGCGAGCCGACTCGTCTGCCTGGCCTGCCAGCGATTGGGTAACGTCGCGAATGCCGGCTACGTTGCGGTTCACCTCTTCGGCCACTGCGCTCTGTTCCTCCGCGGCCGAGGCAATCTGCAGGTTCATGTCGCTGATCACCGCCACCGCCTCGCCAATGCGTTGCAGTGCCGGCAGGGCCTGCTCCATGCGTGCAGCACTGGCCTGCGCCTGGCGTTGGCCCTCGTGCATGGCGCCCACGACATCCTGGGTGCCTTGCTGCAAACCTTCGATGACCTGGCGAATTTCCTCCACCGACACCTGCGTGCGCTGTGCCAGCCCGCGCACCTCGTCGGCGACTACGGCAAAGCCACGGCCGGCTTCCCCGGCACGGGCTGCTTCAATGGCCGCATTCAGTGCCAGCAGGTTGGTCTGCTCGGCGATGGTACGGATGACTTCCAGTACCGTGCCGATCTGAGTGCTGCGGCCCTCCAGGGCGCGTGCGTCGGCCATGGCCGTGTCCATGTCCAGTGCCAGCCGGTCGATGCCCTGGCGGGTGCTGTCGATTAACTGCAGGCCTTCCTGGCTGGCCTGGTCGGCGGCACGTGCCGCCTGGGCCGCCTGCGCGGCGTTATGGGCGACATCCAGCGCGGTGGCGCTCATTTCGTTGGCCGCGGTGGCCACTTGCTCGATTTCACGGTGTTGCTGCTGCATGCCGGCGCTGGTCTGGCTGGCGATGGCTGCCGACTGGTCGGCGGTGCCGCGGGCCTCCTGCAGCGAGCCTTTGACCTGGGCGATGACCGGCTGCAGTTTGTCGAGGAAGCGGTTGAACCACGCGCTGAGCTGGCCCAGTTCGTCCTGGCGGGCGTAGTCCAGGCGGCGGGTAAGGTCGCCTTCGCCGCTGGCGATGTCTTCAAGCCGGGCAGCCACCGCCAGGATCGGGCGGGTTACCCCGCGGGCCGTGAGCCACACCAGCAGCAAGCCCAGCACTGCCGCGCCCAGGCCGATCAGCAGGCTGGTCAGGTTGGCACGCTGGTTGTGCGCATCCAGGCGCTGATTGAGGGCTACCGCGGGCGCCTGCAGCACGCTTTCCGGCACTTCCAGCAATACCTGCCACGGGGCGGCGTCGGGAATGGGCGTGAAGGGGTGCGCAACCCGTAACTGGCCAGCGGCAACTGCAGGCTCAACGGGTTTGCCGAGCATGCTGGCGTCGCGGCTATTGCCTGCCAGCAGGCCGGCCGCGCTGGCGATGCTCACCTGGCCCTGCCCCTCGAACAGCTCGCGGCGGCCGTTTGTGCTCAACTGCTGCAGGTTGTCCAGGCTGATATCCAGGCCGACTACGCCCACCACTTTGCCATGTTCCAGCAAGGGCAGGGCGATGCTGGTCATCAGTACCTGGCTGCCGTTGACCTCGTCCAGATACGGTTCCAGCAGGCAGGTTTTACCGGTCTCCAGTGGGCAGGTCAGCCAGCGGTTTTTCGCCGCGCCGTTGCTGCCGATGCTGGCGTCGCCGAGCAGCGCTTCTGGCATGGCTTCGCGCTCCAGGGTGCCCGGGCGCGGCTGCGACCAGTACAGCGAAAAGCGCCCGCTCTCATTGCTGCCCACCGCGTCCTGGCCGCGGTACTGGCTGTCTTGCTGGTCCAGTGCATCGGGTTGGAACACCAGGTACAGGCCGATCATGTCGGGTTTGCCGGCCAGGCTGGCTCGCGCCTGGCGGGTGAGTTCGGCACGCAGGTCGTTGCCACCTCGGGCTTGCAGCACTTGCACCAAACGGGCAAAGCCATTGCCGTATTGATAAGCGTCCATGAAGTAGCGCTGAATGCGCAGGGCCTGGGTTTCGGCATGGGCCTCCAGGCGCTGCCGCGCGCTGCTGTCGAGCATGGCGGTGTTGGCTTGGTTGACCAGCGTGGCACTGCGTTGTGCCTGAGTCAGCGAGGTGGCCACCAGCAAGGCGACGATGGCCAGCAGGCAAAGGCCGGCCAGCAAGGTGATCTTCCATTGGATGGAGAGGCGGCGCAGCAGCATGGAGCTTTCCTTTTCGAACACTGCAACGCCCGCGGCCAGGCGCGGGCGTTGTGGGTAGCGTGGGTCATTCAGGCACGTAGTTGGGGGGCGCCGAGCGGAACGCCTTGGTCAGCCAGCCCAGGTACAGCAGGCCGAGCGCAGCCCAGATACCGCCAAAGATCAGCGAGTGGGCATTCAGGTCCAGCCACAGCGAAACGATGATGCAGAAGCCGATGGTGGGCAGTACCAGGTACTTCAGCTGGTTGGCCAGGCCCTTGCGGTTGCCCTCGCGCAGGTAGCAATGGTTGATCACCGACAGGTTGACGAAACTGAACGCCACCAGGGCGCCGAAATTGATGATCGAGGTAGCAGTCACCAGGTCGAAGAAGATCGCCGACAGCGAAATGATGCCGACCACGGCAATGTTCAGTACCGGTGTCTTGTAGCGGGCGTGCAGGCGGGCGAAAACGCGGGCCGGGATCACGTTGTCGCGGCCCATCACGTACAGCAGGCGCGACACGCTGGTCTGCGAGGCCAGGCCCGAGGCGATGGTGTTGATCACCGTGCAGGCAATGAACACCGACTGGAACAGTTTGCCCCCGACATACAGGGCGATTTCCGGCAGGGCCGCCTCGTGGTCATGGAAACGCGCCATGGTCGGGAAGTAGGCCTGGATGAAGTACGACACGGTGATGAACACCACGCCACCGATCAGGGCGGTGAGGAAGATCGCCCGCGGGATGGTCTTGCCCGGGTCGCGGGTTTCTTCGGACAGGCAAGTGACGGCGTCAAAGCCCAGGAACGAGAAGCACAGGATGGTCGCGCCGGCGGCCAGTGCGCTGAACTGGGTCTGACCGTCGGCGAACGGGATCAGGCTCCAGGCCGTGCCAAGCCCTTCACCGTGGTGCAGGCCACGCACGCACAGGTAGATGAACACGGCGATGATCGCCACCTGCACGCCCACGAACAGCAGGTTGAAGTGCGCCACCAGGTTCACGCTGCGCATGTTGATCAGGCTGATGAGGGTCACGAAAGCGGCCACCCACACCCATGCGGGTACTTCCGGGAACATCGCCGAGAGGTACAGCTTGGCCAGCAGGGCATTGACCATTGGCAGCAGCAGGTAATCCAGTAACGACGACCAGCCGACCAGAAAACCCACGTGCGGGTTGATCGCGCGCTGGGTGTAGGTGTAGGCCGAACCCGACTGCGGGAAGCGTTTCACCAGGGTGCCATAGCTGACTGCGGTGAACAGGATACCGGCCAGCGCCAGGATGTACGCGCTGGGCACGTGGCCGGCGGTTATCCCGCTGACGATGCCGAAGGTGTCGAATACCGTCATCGGTGTCAGGTAGGCCAGGCCAATGATGATCACGTGCCACAGGCGCAGGGTTTTGCGAAGTTGGCCGTTGCCGGCAGCGCTAGAGTCATGCTGCATGCTGGCATGGCTCCTGTTGCTGGGCGCGAACGGCGGGCACAGGGTATGGCGCATGCGGCAAGGGCGAGCGGGTGGGCTCCATGTTGTTCACCTTTTATGTTGGAGCAGCGGAAGGCGCGAGGGGGCGCGCAAAGTGGTGAAAATAAAAAACGATGGGTAGGTGGGTGTCAAGTTAAACATGACAAGACGTTACGACATTGAAATATTTATCGATATTAAGTGGATTTTGTTCGGTTTTTACGCGGTTTTTTGCGGTTCTGATCAATTTGTGTGTTCGAAAAAATCAACGATTCGGCGATGGGGTCAATCGGTTTGTCAGATGCTTCCGAAAGGCAGGATTTCGGCACTTTGACCTGCGTCCCGTGCCTGCGGGGGTGATATTCTTCGTACTCTGTGTGGCCCGTGGCCGCCTACCCAGCCCTTACGGACAGCAATCGGTTCAATTCATGAAGAAATCAGTTGGCATTCTTTCCGGCCTGGCGGTTGTCATCGCCGTCGCAACCACCGCTGGCGCCTGGTACACCGGCAAGCAGTTGCCAGCCGAGCTGGACAACGCGCTTGCCCGCAGCAACGCCGAGCTGCAAAAGGCCCTGGTCACCACCGGTGGCAGCCTGCGTATCGAGCGGGTGTCGCTGGAGCAGCACTTCTTCAGCAGTACTGCCCAGTACCGGCTCAAGGCCCGCGACATCAACGTGGGTGAAGGCGAGGTGATCAACTTCGACGTGGGCGTGACCGACCACATCGAGCACGGTCCATTCCCCTGGTCGCGGGTCAAGGCGCTGAAGCTGGTGCCGGTGATGGCCGTCAGCAACAGCACGTTGCAGAAGGACGATGCCGTCGCGCCTTGGTTCGACGCTGCCGGCGGCAAGGTGCCGCTCAGCGCGCAGACCAGCCTGGGTTACGGGGGGGATGTGGTCAGCCGGATTCAACTGGCGCCGCTCAAGCTCGACAAGGCAGACGGCAACCGCCTCGATTTTTCGGGGATGCAACTGGAGGTCAGTGGCGACAAGGACGGCAAGGCCTCCAAGTTCCACGGCCATGCCGACCGTTTGCTGATGAAGCTGGTGAACGACGACCAGCCACCGGCCACATTCGAGCTTCAGGGCCTCAAGCTTGGTGGTAACCTGGCGGCCACGCCGTACGACAATATCTACGTGGGCAACGTCGACCTGTTGCTGGCCGAGGCCAAAGTCACGCTAGGGCCAAAACAGCAGGTCCTGCTGGTCAAGGGCGTGGAGCAGTATGCCCTGCAGAGTCTTGAAACCCCCGACACCGTGGGCGGCCGAGTGGAGTACAAGGTCGGGGACATCAGTTGGGACGGCCGCGCGGTGGGCAAGGCGCAAATGGCGGTAAGCATCACCTCGGTCAATGCCCCGGCGCTGCAGGCCTTGTCGAAGTGGTACCAGTCGCACCTGCCGGAGTTCGAAGCTGCCGCTGCTGCCGGCCAGCCTGTGCCGCAAATCCAGATGGACGACGCTGAAAAGGCCCGCTTCCAGGGCGACCTGCGGCAACTGCTGGCGGCCAGGCCCAAGGTGGCGGTCGAAAACCTGTCGTTCAAGACCGCCAACGGCGAGAGCCGCTTCAACCTGGCGATGGACTTCGCCGCGCCGGCCAGCTTCGACCTGCCGCCGGACCAACTGAGCAAACAGGTCGTCACCGAGGTGAAGAGCAAGCTCTCGCTGTCCAAACCCATGATTGGCGACCTGGCGACACTGCAAGCGCTGCTCGATGGCCAGACCGATGCACAGGCGATCGCCATGCAGTCGGGGCAGGCCGGGGAGATGGTCGGCATGATGGCCGTGCAGAGCGGCCTGGCCACGGTGCAGGGCGATGATGTGGTCAGCAGCCTGCACTATGCCGATGGCATGGTCGATTTCAATGGGCAGAAGATGACCGTGGAAGAATTCGCCATGCTGATGGCCGCGCACCTCGCAGCGCTGTCGCCGCGGGGGTGATGGTTAGCCGGCGCTGGTCTCCTGGTGGCTTCACCCGCGAACAGGCCAGCGCCGGCAACACAAAAACCCCTTTAGTAATCGCTGGATTCTCTGTAGCCTTCGGCCTCCGATAATAATCCGCGCCCGCAGAGGGCCGTGGCGGCCCGCGCCGTCCGGCAACCTTAGCCGATCTGTCAGGGCCGGGTGATACACTCGATTTGATGCGCACGCGCGCCTGCAGGTCCAGCGATCATGACCCAGATTTCCGAACGCCTTTTGGTTCAGGCCCACCTCGACGCCAAGCAGCCCAACCCGCTGACAGCCGAGCAGGAGGCCGAATACCGTGCGGCCATCGCTGCCGAGCTCAAGGCCCAGAACGCTGTGCTGGTCGCCCATTATTACTGCGACCCGGTCATTCAGGCGCTGGCCGAAGAAACCGGCGGCTGCGTGTCCGACTCGCTGGAAATGGCTCGCTTCGGCAAGAACCACCCCGCCGAAACGGTGATCGTGGCCGGTGTGCGCTTCATGGGCGAAACGGCAAAAATCCTCACCCCGGAAAAGCGCGTGCTGATGCCGACCCTGGAGGCCACCTGTTCGCTCGACCTGGGCTGCCCGGTCGAAGCGTTTTCGGCGTTCTGCGACCAGCACCCGGAGCGCACCGTGGTGGTGTATGCCAATACCTCCGCTGCGGTGAAGGCCCGTGCCGACTGGGTAGTGACCTCCAGCTGCGCACTGGAAATCGTCGAAAGCCTGATGGACAACGGCGAAACCATCATCTGGGGCCCGGACCAGCACTTGGGCCGTTACATCCAGAAGCAGACCGGTGCCGACATGCTGTTGTGGGACGGTGCCTGTATCGTCCATGAAGAATTCAAGTCGCGCCAGTTGGCCGACATGAAGGCGTTGTACCCGGACGCCGCCATCCTCGTGCACCCCGAATCACCGGAAGCGGTGATCGAGTTGGCGGATGCGGTGGGTTCCACCAGCCAATTGATCAAGGCCGCGCAGACCTTGCCGAACAAGACCTTCATCGTTGCTACCGACCGCGGCATCTTCTACAAGATGCAGCAGTTGTGCCCGGACAAGGTATTCGTCGAAGCGCCTACTGCCGGCAACGGCGCCGCCTGCCGCAGCTGCGCGCACTGCCCGTGGATGGCCATGAACACCCTCGAGCGTGTGCTGCACTGCCTGCGCAATGGGGGGGATGAGATTTTTGTCGACCCCGCGTTGGTGCCCAAGGCGATCAAGCCATTGAACCGCATGCTGGACTTCACCCAGGCGGCGCGGCTCAAGCTTTCCGGTAACGCCTGAGATTGCCGGAGGCCGCTCGGCGGCCCCAGCACAGCCACCGCGTCGCCTGCTTCTTAAAGCTCACGCTACCGATGTAGGCGCAACTGTCTTTCTGAAAAATTGAAAAGCCTGCGCGATTCATTGTGGGAGCGGGCTTGCCCGCGAAGCAGGCGACGCGATGTCTGGCACCGGCTCCGCCGGTGCCCGTAGCGGCACTGTGTCGCGATGGACCTCAAGCGGCTTATAGCCAGCCCGACCTCTTGAAACTGGCATACAACCCGGTACACCCCGCAGCAATCACCCCCAACACCGCAAAATAGCCGTAATGCCAGCTCAGCTCCGGCATATTCTGGAAGTTCATCCCATACACCCCGGCGATCGCCGTGGGGAACGCCAGGATCGCCGCCCACGCGGCAAACTTGCGTTGCACGATGCTTTGCCGTGACGACTCCAGGAACATGCCGATCTCGATGGTCTGGCTGGCAATGTCGCGAATGCCCGACAAGTCCTCCATCTGCCGGGTGACGTGGATTTGCACATCACGAAAATACGGGCGCATGTTCTTGTCGATGAACGGGAAGCTCAGGCGCTGCAGCTCTTCGCTGACCTCAACCATGGGCGCTACGTAGCGGCGCAGGCGCAGGATATCGCGGCGCAGGCTGTGCAGGCGGCGAATGTCGTCCTCTTGCAGGGAGCCCCCCAGCACGCTCTGCTCCAGCGCTTCGATCTCGCCATGGATGGCTTCGCTGACCGGCTGGTAGTTTTCGGTGACGAAGTCGAGCAGGGCGTACAGCACGAAGTCTTCACCGTGCTCCAGCAGCAAGGGCCGAGCCTCGCAGCGCTGGCGCACCATGGCATAGGATTTGGAGTGGCCGTTGCGGCAGGTGATGATGTAGCCGTTGCCGGCGAAGATGTGGGTTTCGATGAACTCCAGCTTGCCTTCGTGACGTACCGGCGAGTATGTGACGATGAACAGCGCGTCGCCGAATGTCTCGAGCTTGGGCCGGCTGTGCTTTTCCAGGGCATCCTCAATGGCCAGTTCGTGCAGGTTGAACTGGCATTGCAGGGTGGCCAGTTCCTCGGCGTTGGGCTCTTCCAGGCCGATCCAGACAAAATGCCCAGGCTTGCGTGCCCACTCGCTGCCCTCGTCGATGCTGATGTTGGTGACCTTCCGGCCGGCGCTGTACACCGCTGACGCCACTACTCGACCCATGGTTGCCCGCTTATTCCGGTTGAACACGGTTCATAGCTTGGGCTGTAGACGGCAGAAGAGCAACCTAGCCCTTGCCCAGTTCCCCTTCCATGCGCTCGATGCACTGTTGCATCTGCACACGGCACTGCTCCACCAGTGCTGGCAGGTCCTGCTGGGTCAGGCCCGCCGTGGCAATGGGCGGCAGCGAGCGCACGATCACGGTGCGGCGGCGCCAGCTGTTCAGGCTCAGGCGCCGGGCATAGCGGCTGACGCACACTGGCACGATCGGCACGCCGGCCTCGATGGCCATGTGAAACGCGCCTTTCTTGAACGCCAGCAACTGCTCGCCGGCATTGCGTGTGCCTTCGGGGAAAATCCAGATAGAGGTGTCGTTCTGCAGCACCCGGGTGGTCTTCTGCAGGGCCTTGCGCGCCTGGTAGGCATTGTTGCGGTCGACCAACACGTTGCCGCCCAGCCAGAACAGCTGACCGAACAACGGTATCCAGCCCAGGCTTTTCTTGCCGATGGCGACCGTGCGCTGCGGCACCACCTGGCCCAGCACGAACAGATCGAAGTTGGACTGGTGGTTGGCCACGATCACGCAACCGGGTGGTTGGTCCCACAGCGGGCCGACCTCGGCCTTGACCTTGATGCGCAACAGCCAGGTGGCCGGCCGGCTGTAAAGGCGGGCGAACAGGCGGCTGTTGTCGGGGTTGAAGGGGCGGCACAGGCCAATGGCCAGGCCCAGGACGCCAACAGCGAGAAAGTGCAGCGCCAGCAGGAGCATGCGCAATGAATAAAGCATGGTACGACTCACACCAGACAGTCGCTGGGCAGTGTACGGCTGTGCACTGGCTGGGGCAAATACCGGTATCAGCCTGTGCTGGCCTTTTCGCGGGTGAGCCCGGCCCTGCGCGGGATCAGGTACGCCCGACCCGCGTAGCGGCCAGCAGGGTCAACCCATAGGCTGCTGGTCCAGTTGTATGGCGGTGTCCAAGGCCTCGAGCAGCCCTTTGCGCACCTTCAGCTTGGTGTTCTTGTGCGCCAGCATGTTCAGTTTCTTCAATTCCCGCGCCACGTTCAGCGCCGCTTCCTGCAGTTGTTCGGCGGGCACCACCTTGTCGAGGAAGCCGGCATCCACCGCCGCATGCGGGTCAAACACTTCGGCGTTGATCACCGACCGGTGGAAGGCCGAGCGGCGCAGACGGTCGCGGGCCAGTTCGATGCCAGCGTGGTGCATGGTCATGCCGATCTGCACTTCGTTCAGGCAGATCTTGTACGGCCCTTCGACGCCAATGCGGTAGTCGGCCGACAGCAGCAGGAAGGCGCCCTTGGCCACGGCATTGCCCGGGCAGGCGACCACCACCGGGAAGGGGTGAGCCAGCAGGCGGCGGGCGAGGGTGGACCCGGCGGTGACCAGGCTGATGGCTTCCTGTGGGCCGCGGGTCATCACCTTGAGGTCGTAGCCGCCCGACAGAATGCCCGGCTGCCCGGTGATGATCACCACTGCGCGGGCCTCGGCGGCGCGGTCCAGCGCGGCATTGAACGCGCTGACTACCTCCGGCGAGATGGCATTGACCTTGCCGTTGTTCAGGGTCAGGGTGGCGATGCCGTCTTCGGCGTGGTAGGTAATCAGCTCGCTCATTGCAGAGTCCTTTTGTTGGCGTGGCACCGACGTTACCCAGCGCGATGGGCAAGGTAAAGCAGCAAGGCTGACTGGTCGGTCAGCGCCCAGCCGGGCTCTGGTGCAAATACATGAAAAAACTGAAAAAAATGCTTGCCAAAGGGGAGCGCTTTCACTAAATTAGCGCACCTCGACGGGCCGCAAGGCTTGAAGAGAAACGGTGAAGTGTCCGAGTGGTCGAAGGAGCACGCCTGGAAAGTGTGTATACGAGAAATCGTATCAAGGGTTCAAATCCCTTCTTCACCGCCACATTCTACGAAAAGCCCCCGCGCTGAAAAGCTCGGGGGCTTTTTGTTTCAGGGCCCATAGGGCCGGCTGCACAGCCCCTGTGGCAGCGGGCATGCCGGCGATGGGCCGCAAGCGGCCCTGAATATCAGAAGCTGACCGAAGCTGACAGCCGGGCAGTGCGCGGCGCGCCCTGGAACAGGTAGTTGTCCCCCAGGTAGTCGCCCACATCACGCCAGTAACGCTTGTCGAACAGGTTGTCCACCGTCAGCCGCAGGACCGTGTCATACCCGCCGACCCGCGTGCGGTAGCGGCTGCCTACATCGAATACCGTGTACCCACCAACCGCCACATTCCCCGCCTGGCTCGCATACTTGCTGGCGCTGTAGCGTGCGCCGCCCAGCAGCGCCAAGCCTGCGACCGGCAGGGTGTATTCGGCGTGCAGGGCTGCGCGCAAGCGTGGCACGTTGATCGCCTGGTGCCCTTCATAGTCGGGCGTGCCGCTGTCCTGCACCCGCGCCCGAATGGCCGCTGCGCTGGCTTGCACCTGCAGCCTGTGGGTCAGCCAGCCGCTTGCACCCAGTTCCAGGCCGATGTTCTTCTGCTGGCCTTGCTGCACGTAAGTGAAGCTGCCGGCGCCGTCGGGGCGCGCATACTGGTAGGCCTGGCGAATCTGAAACAGCGCGGTGCTGAGGCTCAGCGCCTGCCAGTCGTGCTTGAGGCCCAGCTCCAGCTGGTGTGACGTTGTCGGCGCGAGGATTTCGGCGGCGTTGCTGGCGAACCAGGGCGCCGTCCCGCCAGCAGACAACCCCTTGGCGTAGCTGGCATACACGGTGGTATCCGGCTGCGGCTTGTAGATGAGCGCAGCATTGGGCAGCAGCTGGTATTGGCGGGTATGGCGCCCGGCAACGCCGGTCTCGTCCCAGGTCTGTTCGTCCAGGCGTACCTCACGGGCACCCAGTACGGTTTGCCATTGGTCGTTGAAACGGATGCTGTCGCTGACGAACAGGCCGTACTGGCGGCTGTCCAGGCGGCGCTGGCTGGCGCCAAGCGGCTTGTCGGACGGCTCGAAAGCCGGGGCCCCGGTGTCGATGTTGCCGGTACCCAGCCACGCGTTGTAATACGGGCGCTGGTCCAGCGTGCGCCGCTGGGCGCTGCTGCCCACGGTCAGTTCGTGGCCCACCCCCAGGCCATCGAAGCGCCCGGTGAGCAAGGCCTGGGCCTCGTCGGTGCGGCGGGTGTCGTCTGGGCTGCGGTAGTCGTAGATGTCGTAATCACCCGTGCTGCCGAAGTAGGCGCCTTCACTCGAGCCCCAGGCAAACGCGCTGTAGTCATCGATCACCACCTTGCTGCGCGAAGCGCTGAGGGTGCCGGTCCAGCTGTCGTTGAAGCGGTACTCGAAGCGCCCGCCCAGGTTCAGCGAGTCGTTCTGCACCGGCTTTGCCCAGTGCTGGTAGGCCAGCCGGTCATCCGGGTCGATGCCGTGCGGCACTGCGCTGCCGCCGAGCAACTGGTAACCGGGCACCGACCGCTGTTCCCGGTGCTGGTATTCAGCGTCCAGCTGCAGGGTGGCGTCGGGGCTGATCTGCCAGTCGAACGCCAGCGAGGCGAAGTCGCGCTGGCCATCGGCATGGTCGACGTACGAGCGCAGGTCTTCATGGGCCAGGTTGGCGCGCAGGCCGAACTGCTGTTCGCTGCCAAACCAACCGCCAAGGTCGGTGGCCAGGTAGCGCTCGCCTTGTTCGTTGGTCGACAGCGTAAGGCTGCGCACCGCTTCAGCGCGCTTGGTCACGTAGTTGATCAAGCCGCCGGGGGCCGCTACGCCGCTCTGCAGCCCGGACAACCCCTTGAGCAGTTCCACCTGCTGCTTGTTCTCCAGGGCCACGCTCTGTTCGCCGGCGATGGTCTGGCCGTTGATGCGGTAGCTGCTGGCCGCGTTCAGCGCAAAGCCCCGCACATTGAAGTTTTCGTAGTAACCGATGGGGGCATAGCTTTCGCCAACCGATGCGTCGCTTTGCAGCACTTGGCTGAGCATGCGCACCTGGCGGTCTTCCAGCAGTGGCTGGCTGAACACACTGATCGAAGCCGGGGTGTCGAGCAGAGGGGCGGGCTGGAAGCCACCCACTGCAGCCTCGCTGGCCTGGTAGCCGTCGTTGGCGTAGGTATCGACGACCTGCACCGGGGCCAGCAGCACGCTGCCCTGGGCGAGCACGGCAGGGCACTGCAAGGCCAGGCCCAGGCCGAGCAGGCTCAGGGGCAGGCGGGGAGGACGCGGGGGCATGCGGGGGGCTCCTGAAGGCGCGACAGGCCGGCAAAAAGGCGGCATCTTACCAGCCGCCTTGACCCCAAGACGATCCACGCGTTGCGCCACGCTGTCAGGCAGATGCGCCTGGCCGTTGTGCTGGCGCCAGTTGCCGTCGATTGTCGACCAGGTATCGCTGCCTGTAACAGGCGCCTAGGCCGCCCCGGCGGAGGTGCGAGCTTCGGTTTTACGCGCGGCAAGCAGCCATGCCAGCAATGCCAGGGCGCCGATGACCAACCCTGCCGCGACGATGCCCAGCCAGCCTTGGCGCTGGTACAGCTGCGTGCCTAACAAAGAGCCCAGCGCCCCGCCAATGAAGTAGCAGGTGATATACCCGGCGTTGAGCCGGGTACGCGCTTCGGGCCGCAGGCCGATCACGGCGTTCTGGTTGCTCACGTGGACCAGTTGCACCGCCAGGTCGAGCATCAGCACGCCCAGCAGCAAGGCCAGCAGTGACTGTTGGGCAAACCCCAGCGGCACCCACGACAGCAGCAGTACCACCAGGCCCACGGTGGTGCCCAGCTGGCCCTTGCCCCGGTCGGCCAGGCGCCCGGCCCAGTTGGCCGACAGTGCACCGGCTGCACCCGCCAGGCCGAACAGGCCGATCACCGCATCTGAATAATGGTAAGGAGGGTTTGCCAGCAGGAATGCCAACGGTGTCCAGAACAGGGCGAACAGGCTGAATGCCAGCAGGCCCAGCAGCGAGCGCAGGCGCAGTACCGGCTCTTCCAGGAACAGGCGGAACACCGAGCCGATCAGCGCCGGGTACTTCAGCCCGGCGTGGCTGTGGTGTTGCGGCAGGCTGCGGTACAGCGCCACGGCGGTGATCGCCATCAGCACGGCGGCCAGCACATAGATGCTGCGCCAGCCGCCCAGTTCGGCCATGAAGCCGGCCGCGGTGCGCGCCAGCAGAATGCCCAGCAGCAGCCCGCTCATCAGTGTGCCGACCGCACGGCCGCGCTGCTGCGGCTCGCTCAGCGAGGCAGCCATTGGCACCAGAATTTGTGCCACTACCGAGAACAGGCCGGTCAACGCCGTCCCGAGGACCAGCCATGGCAGGCCAGGGGCACAGGCGCTGATGACCAGGCCGAGGGTGGCGATGACGGTCATCACGGTGATCAGCCGACGCTGCTCGAACAGGTCGCCTAGCGGTGCCAGCAGCAACAGGCCGGCGCCATAGCTGAGCTGTGCGGCAATCACGATGCTGCCGGCGCTGGCGGTGCTCAGGCCGAATTGCTGGGCAATGCTGTGCAACAGCGGCTGGGCATAGTAGTTGCTGGCCACGGCCAGGCCGGTGGCGGTGGCCATCAGCAGGATCAGGGTGCGGCTGAGAGTAGGGGCGGGCATGTGTTTCTCGTAGCGGGCAGGAGCAAGAGGGGGGATTATCGGCAAGCACAGGGCACGGCGCCAATGCATTTGCCGGGGCGGGGGCGGGTGGCGCTCGATCTACAGGGTGCCACCACACCAACGGCGCAATCAGGCGGCAAAGCCACCGTCCACCGTCAAGCTGGCCCCCGTGATATACCCCGCTTCAGGCCCGGCCAGGTAGGCCACGAAGCTGGCAATCTCGTCCGCTTCGCCATATCGTCCAATTGCCATCAGTGGGATCAGGCTTTCGGCGAATTCGCCGCTGGCCGGGTTCATGTCGGTGTCCACCGGCCCTGGTTGCACGTTATTCACGGTAATGCCCTGCGGCCCCAGGTCGCGCGCCATGCCGCGGGTCAGGCCGACCAGCGCCGACTTGCTCATGGCATAAGGCGCGCCGCCGGCAAATGGCATGCGCTCGGCATTGGTGCTGCCAATGTTGATGATGCGCCCGCCCTGGCCCATGTACCGCGCCGCTGCCTGGCTGGCGACAAAGACACTGCGTACGTTCACCGCCAAGGTGCGGTCGAAATCGGCGAGGTCGAATTCGGTCAGCGGCGCGACCGTCAGTACCCCGGCATTGTTGACCAGGATATCCAGCCGGCCGAAGGCCTTCACGGTGTCATCCACGGCCAGTTGCACGGCAGCGGCATCGGCGCTGTCGGCGCGCAGGGCCAGGGCCTTGCCGCCGTTGTCGCCGATTTCCCGTGCCAGGTCTTCTGCCGGCCCGGCAGAGCTGACATAGGTGAAGGCCACTTGCGCACCCTCGCGGGCCAGGCGCCGCACGATAGCCGCGCCAATACCCCGGGAACCGCCCTGTACCAGGGCCACTTTGCCTTCGAGTGTAAGTTGCTTGGACATGCTGATCTCCTGCTGTAAGCCAGGCTGGAATGCCTTGGATAGGCGCAGTATCGGCGCTCGATTACCTGCTGATAAGATGGCAATCACTATAAGCAGAGTAAACCTTTGGTTGCCAATCATGGCCATGGAATCGTTCAACGCGTTGGAATGCTTCATCCGCAGTGCCGAGGTGGGCAGCTTTGCCGAAGCGGCCAGGCGCTTGCGCATTACGCCCGCTGCCGTGGGCAAGCACGTTGCGCAGTTGGAGGTACGCCTGGGGGTGCGGTTGTTCCAGCGTAGTACCCGCAAGCTGACCTTGACCGAAGCAGGGCAGCGTTTTCTTGGCGAGGTGAGCGACAGCTTTCGCACCATCCAGTATGCGGTGGCCAACCTGGCCAGTGCCGAAGGGCAACCGGCCGGGCTGCTGCGGGTCAGCATGGGCACGGTGTTCGGGCGTTTGTACGTGCTGCCCTTGCTGGGCGAATTTCTGCGCCGCTACCCCGCCATTACCCCGGACTGGCATTTCGATAACCGCCAGGTCGACCTGATCGGCCAGGGCTTCGACGCGGCCATTGGTGGTGGTTTTGAACTGCCGCCGGGGGTGGTGGCGCGCAAGTTGACCCCGGCGCACCGGGTGCTGGTGGCCGCGCCGGCGTACCTGCAGCGGCATGCGCAGATTGCTGAGCCGCCCGTGTTGCAGCGCCATGACGGCATTCTGATCCGCTCGCCGCAGACCGGGCGGGTGCGCTCGTGGCCGTTGACCAGCCGCTGGCAGGTACAGCAGCCATTGCTGTTGCGCCAGGCCATGACCATGAGCGATTCGGACGCTGCCTGCGCGGTGGCCGAGCAGGGGCTGGGGATTGCGCTGGTGAGTTTGCCGTTCGCGGTGCCCTACCTGCAGGCCGGTCGGTTGCAGCGGGTGTTGCCGGACTGGTATGTGGACGATGGGCATATCAGCCTGTACTTCGCCGAGCACAAGCTGTTGCCGGGCAAGACCCGTGCATTCGTCGATTTCATCGTCGAGCAGTTCGCCGAGCAGGGCCTGGCGGGGCGTTTCGACGCCTTGCACCGTTTGTAGGCGTGCGCGGCCTGTTCAGGCAACATCAACGACGAACAGTACCTGCGCCCCCAGGCTCACTTCATCATCCACCCGCTTACCCAGCAACACTTGCCCCAGCGGCGAGCGCGGGGTGATCACTGTCACCAGCCCGTCTGCTGCGGCAATCTTCAGGCCGGCAGCCTCAGGCCCCAGAAACACCCGACGTTGTTCGCCGGCCTCATCCTCCAGGGTCACCAGGTTGCTCACCTGCACCCCGCGCGCCGGGTCGTAGTCGCGCAGCAGCAGTTGCTGGTAAATCAGCAGCGCCTGGCGGATTTGCGCACTGCGTCGGGCTTGCCCGGTGGCCAGGTACGAGGCCTCCAGGCCCAAGGTGTCGTACTTGTTCTCGGCGATGTTCTCTTCCGCCGTGGCGGCTTCATAGGCGGTTTGGGCCGCACGGGTCAGCACGTCCAGGTCATGTTCCAGGGTGGCGACGATCTGTGCCAGCAGGTGGTGCTTGCGCGTGGTCAATAACAGAACTCCAGCACGTTGGCCTGGCTTTTGTCGGTAGGTGCAGTGCGATTCTGTTGCAGCCAGAACTGGCACTTGGGGCTGTTCAGGTTGCGCGGGTTACCCTGCGCAGCCTCAGCGGCCTGTTGTTGTTCCTGTTGCTGCAGCATGTGCTTGTAGCGCTCGAACATTTCAGCTTGCGCGTCGGCCGGTTGCACCGGTGCCGGTGCCACGGCCGGGGCCGCGGTTTGTTGCTCGGGCGGGAGCGGCCACAGTTGATGGGCCAGCAGCAGGCTAAGGGCAATTGCCATTGCGCCAAGCCATAGGCCCAAAGCCACGCACAGTATCAACTGCAACGGCTTCAGGGTGATGGTCAGTTCACGGCGGCGGGGCATGGCGGCCTCCTTGGCAAAGTGGGCGGGGTGCATTGTCGCATGCTGTCGGGCAGAATCCGCGTTTTTACGCAAGTTAAAGGGAACGGCGCATGAAAGCCACCTGGGACATCTTCTGCAGCGTGGTCGACAACTACGGCGATATTGGCGTGACCTGGCGCCTGGCTCGGCAGTTGGTGGCCGAGCATGGCCTGGCGGTGCGCCTATGGGTGGATGATCTCAACGCCTTCACGCCCATGTGCCCCGGCGCCGACGCCAACGCGGCGCAGCAGTGGCAGCAGGGCGTGGACGTACGCCAGTGGCCGGCGGCCTGGTTGCCGGTAGCGCCTGCCGATGTGGTGATCGGTGCCTTCGCCTGCCAGTTGCCAGCGGCTTATGTCGAGGCCATGCGGGCCTGCCCCCGGCCACCCCTGTGGTTGAACCTTGAATACCTCAGTGCCGAGGATTGGGTAGCGGGTTGCCATGGTCTGCCGTCGCCGCAGGCAAATGGCTTGCGTGAAGTGTTCTTCTTCCCCGGCTTCACCGAAAACACCGGTGGCCTGCTGCGCGAGGCTGAGCTGCTGGCCCGGCGCGACGCGTTGCAACAGTCGGCTGCTGCCCGGCAGGCGTTCCTGCAGGGGTTGGCTGTAAGCCCAGCGCCCGGGGCGCTGCTGATCAGCCTGTTCGCCTATGAAAACCCGCAACTGGGCAACTGGCTCGAGGCCTTGGCTACCGGTGACCAGGCCTGCCACCTGCTGGTGCCGCAAGGCCGTGTGGTCGCCGGCCTCAGCCACTGGCTTGGCGAAGCGCCGCTGCAGGCCGGGCAGGTGCGCACGCGTGGTGCGCTGACCGTGCAGGTGTTGCCGTTCGTCAGCCAGGATGATTTCGACCGGCTGCTGTGGTGCTGCGACTTCAATGCGGTGCGGGGCGAGGATTCGTTCGTGCGGGCGCAGTGGGCCGGGCAGCCCATGCTGTGGCACATCTACGTGCAGGACGAGAATGCACACTGGGAAAAGCTGGAAGCGTTTCTGGCGCTTTATCGACGCGGCTTGTCAACCGATGCCGGCGCCGCGTTGCTGGGCCTGTGGCGGGCCTGGAACATGGACCAGGACATGGGCCAGGCCTGGCAGGCAGCCCGCCGACATTGGCCGGAACTGCAGCAGCACGCCCGGTGCTGGGCGGCGCAACAGGCCGCTCAGCCGGACCTTGCCACGGCGCTAGTACACTTTTATGGAAATTCGCTATGATATGCGGCCTCGATTTTTATAAATCCATCCAGATTCGGATACTTCGTAATGAAAACTGGTAAAGAACTGAAACCCGGTACCGTGCTGCGCATCGACAACGACCCGTGGCTGGTGCAAAAAGCTGAGTTCACCAAGTCGGGCCGTAACAGCGCGATCATGAAGACCAAGCTGAAGAACCTGCTGACCGGCTACAAGACCGAAACCGTATACGGTGCAGACGACAAGCTGGACGACGTGATCCTGGACCGCAAAGAAGCGACCCTGTCGTTCATCAGCGGTGATTCGTACACCTTCATGGACACCAGCGACTACACCATGTACGAGCTGAACGAAGAAGACATCGAAGCTGTTCTGCCTTACATCGAAGAAGGCATGGAAGACGTCTGCGAAGCCGTGTTCTTCGAAGGCCGCCTGGTATCGGTTGAACTGCCGACCACCATCAGCCGTCAGGTTGTCTACACCGAGAACGCTGCGCGCGGCGACACCTCGGGCAAGGTCATGAAGCCTGCCAAGCTGAAGAACGGTACCGAGATCCAGGTTGCCGACTTCATCCAGATCGACGAGTGGATCGACATCGACACCCGCGACAACAGCTTCAAGGGCCGTTCCAAGAAGTAATGCTTCTTGCGTAAGGCAAAAACCCGGCTTCGGCCGGGTTTTTTTGTGTGCGCCAAGTGTGCATCACTGCACTTGCAGGGCAGGTTTAGACTGCTACGTGCAAACGCACATCCACATTGCCACGGGTGGCATTGGAGTACGGGCACACCTTGTGCGCCTTTTCGACCAGCGCTTCGGCGTCGGCCTGGGCCAGGCCGGGCAGGTTGATGTGCAGATCGATGTCCAGGCCGAAACCGCCCGGAATCTGGCCAATCCCCACCTTGGCGGTGATCGAAGCATCGGCCGGCAAGGCTTTTTTCTCTTGCCCAGCCACGAACTTCAAGGCGCCGATGAAGCACGCCGAGTAGCCGGCGGCAAACATCTGCTCAGGGTTGGTGCCGTCACCGCCAGCCCCACCCAGCTCTTTCGGGGTGCTCAGCTTGACGTCCAGCTTGCCGTCGCTGGAACGGGATTTACCGTCGCGCCCACCGGTAGAGGTAGCTTCTGCGATGTACAGCGGAGTGACCTTTTGCATCTTGAGCCTCGCTAATGCGCTGTGCGCTCCCGTTGGCGGGAGGACGCGGGTTGGTGTGGGATTTAAATTAGCGCGCAATTAGTTAGCGCGCAATATAAATATTCACCGCTCAGCCGAATGGCCATTGCCCAGCATAGCCGCTAAAGGTTTTTCTGCAGGTTCTCGCGCAGGTCCAGCAACTCGGCCTGCAACTGCTGCAACTGCTCAAGGCTGCGACCGCTGGCCTTGAGGATGCACTGCGGCACTTCCTTGGCACGCTGCTGCAGGGCGCGGCCTTTGTCGGTGAGTTGCACCAGCACCACCCGTTCGTCCTCGCGGCTGCGGTTACGCTGTAGCAAGCCTTCGCTTTCCAGGCGCTTGAGCAGCGGGGTCAGCGAGCCCGGGTCGGTCAGCAGGTGCTGGCTGATTTCACCCACGGTCAGGCCGTCATGCTCCCACAGCACGAGCATGGCCAGGTATTGCGGGTAGGTCAGGCCCAGGGCCTGCAGCAGCGGTTTATAGACCTTGGTCATCAGCAACGAGGTGGAATGCAGGGCGAAACAGACCTGGTTGTCCAGCAGCAGCTCGTCACAGGAAGCTTGGGTGTCGGCGTTCATGCACGTCCTTGAAGGTAATCAATGGGAAATCCTGGCACGTTGAGCGTCACTGCACGCATCACTCGCGCAGTCCGCTGCGCAGGGCCAGGTCCCAGGGTGGAATCGGACTGAAGCGGCTCTTGAGAAATTCGAGCAGCAAACGGCTGCGAGAGTTCGTTTCATGTTCCAGGCGTAGCGCGTAAATGCCGCTGCTTTCAGCCTGGGGCAGGCCTGCGTCACAAAACAGTGGCACCAGTTCGCCGCGCAGCAGGTACTCGCTGATCAGCCAGGTGGGCAAATGGGCGATGCCCAGGCCCGCCAGCGCACCGAACAACAGGGTTTCGGCGTTATTGGCGGCCATGCGCATGCGGGCCGGGCGGTAAAGGCGGGTTTGCCCGGCGACCTCGAAACGCCACGCGTACGGGGGTGCCAGGCCGTCCCAATCCAGGCCGTCATGGCCGGGCAGTTCGCTGGGGCAGCTGGGCATGCCGCGGCTGGCCAGATAGGTGGGGCTGGCGCAGGCAATGCGCACCATGTAGGCCAGTGGCGTGGCGACCAGGCGGGTATCGGCCAACGGGCCGGCACGCAACACCAGGTCCACTTCGCCCAGGTGGCTGCCATGCAGGTCGACAAAGCTGTCGATCAGGCGCAGCTGCACGTCCAGGCCCGGGTAGGCCAGCAGGAAGTCGGCAATGGCCGGGGCCAGGTGGCGGCGGCCGAACGCAGCGGGTGCGTCGATGCGGATCAGCCCTTCCGGTGCATTGCTCAGCGACACTGCCTCGGCACGGGCCAGGCGCAGTTCCTCGATGATGCGCCTGGCACGCTCGGCAAAGGCGTGGCCCGCCGGGGTCGCGCGCACGGCATGGGTGCTGCGGGTGAAGAGGCGGCTGCCAACGGCGCTTTCCAGGGCGTCAATGCGCCGCGCCACCGCAGACGGGGTCAGCGGGTAGCGGCGAGCGGCTGCAGAAAAACTGCCGCTTTGCAGCACGTCCAGGAACAGGCTTAGCTGCTCGGTGAGGGTATCGGGGCTCATGGTTGCCTTGCTTTTGCACAATACGCATAGCCATTGTGCGCTGCTGTGCGTTTCCCCGCCAGCGCACACTGGTTAGCATGCCGCTATCAACTTTGCTGGCGAACGAGGCCCTGATGATCGAGTGGTTGCTGTATATCGTGCTGGGCGCTGCCCTAGGCACCATGGGGGGCCTGTTCGGCATAGGCGGTGGGCTGATCGCGATCCCGGCGCTGGGCGTGCTGTTCGGCCTGGATCAGCAACTGGCACAGGGTACTGCACTGGTCATGGTGGTGCCGAATGTGTTGCTGGCGTTGTGGCGTTATCACCAGCGCAACCGCATTGAGTTGCGCCACGCCGTG
Organism: Pseudomonas sp. UBA6699; assembly: GCF_002454615.1. NCBI lineage: Bacteria > Pseudomonadati > Pseudomonadota > Gammaproteobacteria > Pseudomonadales > Pseudomonadaceae > Pseudomonas > Pseudomonas sp. UBA6699. The sequence goes on along the minus strand of NZ_DKJF01000050.1, from coordinate 7,835 downwards.
CCGCTGTCGTTGTGCAGTTTCGTGTTCGCCTGGCTGGGTTCGATCTGGGCCGTGGGGCTGGATGCGCATTCCATGCGCCTGGGCTTTGTCGGCTTTTTGGTGGCGCTGGCGGTGTGGAACGTGGCGCGGATGTTCATGAAAGTGGCGCCAGCCAGTGCCGAACTGCGTTATGCCTGGCCTTGGCTGGGGGTGCTGGGCAGCTTTGCCGGTACCATGGGCGGGCTGTTCGGGGTGGGTGGCGCCGTGGTAGCCACACCGATCCTGACCAGTGTGTTCGGCACTACCCAGGTGGTGGCCCAAGGGCTGTCGCTGGCATTGGCGGCGCCGAGCACCCTGGTGACTCTGGTGACCTATGGCGTGCATCACAGTGTTGACTGGGGGGTAGGGTTGCCGTTGGCGGTGGGCGGCCTGCTCAGTATCAGCTGGGGGGTGAAGCTGGCCCATGCGCTGCCAGAGAAGGTGCTACGGGCGATGTTCTGCGTGTTCCTGGTGGTGTGTGCGGTGATGCTCGGGTTCGAGCTTTGAGCGTTTGACCGCGCCGGTGGGGGCGAGCGCCGCGCAGGCGGCGCTTCGCGGCACCAGGCCGAGGGGGTATGGCGCCGAGGGTCAGCGCCGCACTTGCTTCAGTGTTTCGGCAATCAGGAACGCCAGCTCCAGCGACTGGTCGGCATTCATCCGTGGGTCGCAGTGGGTGTGGTAGCGGTCTGACAGGGCATCTTCGGTGATCGGCCGTGCGCCACCGATGCACTCGGTCACATTCTGCCCGGTCATCTCGATATGAATGCCGCCGGCATGACTGCCTTCGGCCTGGTGCACCTGGAAGAACTGCTTCACCTCGTCGAGGATCTGCGCGAAATCACGGGTCTTGTAGCCAGTGCTGGCCTTGATGGTATTGCCGTGCATGGGGTCGGAGCTCCACAGCACCTTGCGCCCCTCGCGCTCTACGCAGCGGATCAGCCCTGGCAGGTGGTCGCCGACCTTGCCCGCGCCCATGCGTACGATCAGGTTCAGGCGCCCTGGGTCGTTGGCCGGGTTGAGGGTGTCGATCAGGCGGAGCAGTTCCTCGGGGTTCATGCTGGGGCCGACCTTGACCCCGATCGGGTTGTGCACCCCACGCAGGAACTCGACATGGGCGCCGTCCAGCTGGCGAGTGCGGTCGCCGATCCACAGCATGTGCGCCGAGCAGTCGTAGTAGTCGCCGGTCAGGCTGTCCTGGCGCACGAAGGCCTCTTCATAGTTCAGCAGCAGCGCTTCGTGGGCGGTGAAGAAGCTGGTTTCACGCAGCTGCGGCGCGCTGTCCAGGCCACAGGCACGCATGAACGCCAGGGTTTCGTCGATGCGGTTGGCCAACTGGTGGTACTTGTCTGCCAGCGCCGAGTTGGCGATGAAGTCCAGGTTCCACTTGTGCACCTGGTGCAGGTCGGCAAAACCGCCCTGGGCGAAGGCCCGCAGCAGGTTGAGGCTGGCGGTGGCCTGGTGATAGGCCTGCAGCAGGCGCTCCGGGTCCGGGATGCGGCTCTTGGCGTCGAAGCCGATGCCGTTGACGATGTCGCCCCGGTAAGCGGGCAGGGTGACGGTGCCGATGGTTTCATCGCCCGCCGAGCGTGGCTTGGCGAACTGCCCGGCCATGCGCCCGACCTTGACCACCGGGCAGCCCGCGGCAAACGTCATGACGATGGCCATTTGCAGCAGCACCTTGAAGGTGTCGCGGATTTTTGCCGCTGAAAACTCGGCGAAGCTCTCGGCGCAGTCGCCGCCTTGCAGCAGGAACGCGCGGCCTTCGGTCACTTCGGCAAACTGCCGGCGCAGTTCGCGCGCTTCCCCGGCGAACACCAGCGGCGGGTAGCTGGCCAGGGTCTGTTCGACCTTCAGCAGGTGCGCGGCATCGGGGTAGGTCGGTTGCTGCTGGATCGGCAGGGCGCGCCAGCTGTCGGGGCTCCACGGTTGGTTCATGTCAGGCTCGTTCTGGTCGGTTGTCGGCTGGCGGCCATGGTAACAGTTGGCGCTGCGCTTGTTGCATCGGGGGTGTTGGCGGACAATGCGCGTTTTTGTGCGGGCGGGTGCAGGCATGGCGACGGAACGGCAAGAGCGGCTACTGGCGCGGGTGGAAGATGCCTTTGGCGTCATCAGCGTGTACGAAGTGGACGACTACCGCTTTCTGGAATTCGGCGATGCCATCGAGCAAAGCTGCGTGTTCACTGCCGACCCCAGCTGGTTGGAGTACGACTACACCCGCGCCATGCTGGTCGGTGCGTTGTGCCATGAACAGCCGGAAAGCGCGCTCTTCCTGGGCCTTGGCGCGGGCACGCTGACCCAGGCCTGCATGAAGTTCCTGCCGCTGGACGATATCGAAGCCATCGAGCTGCGCCCGGACGTCCCGCGCCTGGCCATGCAGTACCTGGGCCTGGACGACGACCCGCGGCTGTACGTGCGCATTGGCGATGCGCTGGAGCTGCTGCCCAGCGCAGAAAAGGCCGACCTGTTGTTCGTTGACCTGTACACCGACCATGGGCCGGGGGTAGGGCACCTGGCGTGGAACTTCCTGGCGAGCTGCCAGCAGCAACTCAACCCGGGCGGCTGGCTGGTGATCAACCAGTGGGCCACCGATGATGGCAAGCCGCTGGGGGCAGCGTTGCTGCGCGGCTTGTACCACCGCCATTACTGGGAACTGCCGGTGAAGGAGGGCAATGTGATTCTGCTGGTGCCGGCGGATCTGGAGCAGACCCTGGACATGGAAAGCTTGCGGGCCCGGGCGCAGGCGCTGGCGCCACGATTGGGCTACAGCCTCGAGGGTTTGATCCGCGAGATTCGGCCGGCTACCTGAATGGCAGGTGCCGCCGTAGCCGTGGCGATCCCTGTAGGAGCGGCCTTGTGTCGCGAAAGGGGCGCGCAGCGGCCCCACATTTTCAGCTTCGCTGCGGATATTGCCGGGGCCGCTCTGCGCCCCTTTCGCGACACAAGGCCGCTCCTACGGGGAACGTGGCAGCGTCAGGGATTATCGTTTCAGCCCCTGAAAATATTCCTCACCTAACCGTACATTTCAGGTATAGTACGCGCCGGTCTTTTAGCGGACCTCAAAATCAGGTGGTGCAAATCCTCCGAGTCCAGCTTCGGCTGCACGTCCGCTAGGCGGACCTTCCCAAGTTTTCTTTTTCAATCGTTTTCGCAAATCCCCGCCGCCAAAGCTGCCTGGGTGACCTGACGGTCTTTCAAGGCATGTGCAGCTTTGGAGCATGGGTCTTTGCGGATGCACCTAGAGGCAGACCCATGACCCAGGAAACCGGCGGCTTCGCCGCTCTCGATCTCAACCCGAATATCGTTGCTGCCGTAGTGGCTACCGGCTATGAAGAGCCGTCCGCCATTCAGCAGCAATCTATCCCGATCATCCTCGCCGGTCATGACATGATCGGCCAGGCGCAGACTGGCACCGGCAAGACCGCTGCCTTCGCCCTGCCGATCCTCAACAAGATCGATGTGAGCAAGCGCGAACCGCAAGCCCTGATCCTGGCGCCAACCCGTGAGTTGGCGCTGCAAGTTGCTACCGCTTTCGAAACCTACGCCAAGCAGATGCCAGGCGTGAACGTGGTTGCTGTGTACGGTGGTGCCCCAATGGGCCCACAGCTGCGCGCCATCCGCAACGGCGCGCAAATCGTCGTCGCCACCCCGGGCCGTCTGTGCGACCACCTGCGTCGCGACGAAAAAGTCCTGTCGACCGTGCAGTACCTGGTACTGGACGAAGCCGACGAGATGCTCAAGCTGGGCTTCATGGACGACCTCGAAGTGATCTTCGACGCCATCCCTGCTACCCGCCAGACCGTGCTGTTCTCCGCCACCCTGCCGTCGTCGATCCGTTCGATCGCCGAGCGCCACCTGCGCGAACCCAAGCACGTCAAGATCCAGAGCAAGACCCAGACCGTTACCGCGATCGATCAGGCCCACCTGATGGTCCACGCCGACCAGAAGATCCCGGCTGTACTGCGTCTGCTGGAAGTGGAAGAGTTCGACGCGCTGATCGCCTTCGTGCGCACCAAGCAAGCCACCCTGGACCTGGCTGCCGCGCTGGAAGCCAAGGGCTACAAGGCTGCTGCGCTGAACGGCGACATCGCCCAGAACCAGCGTGAGCGCGTGATCGACTCGCTCAAGGATGGCCGCCTGGACATCGTTGTCGCCACCGACGTGGCGGCCCGTGGCCTGGACGTACCGCGCATCACTCACGTATTCAACGTTGACATGCCGTACGACCCGGAGTCCTACGTGCACCGTATCGGCCGTACCGGCCGTGCCGGTCGCGAAGGCCGTGCGCTGCTGCTGGTCACGCCACGTGAGCGCCGCATGCTGCAGGTGATCGAGCGTGTAACCGGGCAGAAGGTTGCCGAAGCGCGCCTGCCGAACGCCCAGGCGGTGCTCGATGCGCGCATCAAGAAGCTGACCAACAGCCTGGCGCCACTGGTTGCCGAGGCTGAAGCCACCCATGGTGACCTGTTCGACCGCCTGACCAACGACCTGGGTTGCAGCGCCCGTGCCCTGGCCTCGGCCCTGCTGCGCAAGGCCACCAACGGCCAGGCGCTGGACCTGGCGGCGGTAGAGCGTGAGCAGCCGCTGGTGCCGAGCTTCGCCCCGCGTGGTGAGCGTACCGAACGTGGTGAGCGCAGCGAGCGCCCTGACCGCGGCGACCGCGAGCGTCGTGCGCCGCTGCCGCTGGCCGAAGGCCGCGTGCGTTGCCGTACCGCCCTGGGTGCCCGTGACGGCATCGCCGCCAAGAACCTGCTGGGCGCGATCCTCAACGAGGGCGGCCTGGCGCGTGACGCGATCGGTCGTATCCAGGTGCGCGACAGCTTCAGCCTGGTCGAGCTGCCGGAAGATGGCCTCGAGAAGCTGCTGTCCAAGCTCAAGGACACCCGCGTGGCCGGCAAGCAGCTGAAGCTGCGCCGCTACCGCGAGGATTGATCCTGGCGCAATGAAAAATCCCCGGCCTTGGCTGGGGATTTTTTTGCCTGTGCCATGGTGGGGTTGCGCGGCAGCCCCCCGCAATCGTCAGTCGAACCGGTAGATGTCCATCCCCAGCGCCCCCAAGGTAAAGCCTTGGTGCACAACGCCAAACTGCCCCCCCGCCCCAAGGGCAAAAAACAGCGGCAACAAATGCTCATCGCTCGGGTGGTTGCGCACTGCAAACGGCGCCTGTTGCCGATAAGCCAGCAACCCCTCCCGGTCATCAGCCCGCAGTTTTTCCACTACCCAATCTCGAAACGCCAACGCCCACGGCTCGATCACGTCGGGCCCGGCATGCCAGTCCAGCTCGCCAAGGTTATGGGTAATGCTGCCCGAACCCACCAGCAGCACGCCCTCCTGGCGTAGCCCCGCCAGTGCCTGGCCAACCTTCACTTGCAGCGCCGGGCCCATCTGGGTGGGCAGCGAAACCTGCACCACCGGGATGCTCGCATCGGGGTACATCAACGACAACGGCACCCAGGCGCCATGGTCGAACGGCCGCTGCGGGTCGAGGCGCGCGGCCAGCCCGGCGCCCTGGAGCAGCTCGCCGACCCGGCCGGCGAGGGCAGGGTCACCGGGCGCAGGGTACTGCACCGCATACAAGGCGGGTGGGAAGCCGTAGAAGTCATGCCAGGTTTCTGGGTGTGCGCCACCGGTGATCAGCAGCTCGCGGCTTTCCCAGTGCGCCGACACCACCACAATGGCTTGCGGCCGCGGCAGTGCGTTGGCGAGCCCTGCCAGCGCCGGGCCGCTGGCGCCGGGTTGCAGGGCAAGCATGGGGGAGCCGTGGGAAATGAACAGGCTGGGCAGCATGGCGGGGTCCTGAAGGTTAAGATGCACTCATCTTCGATCAACTAAAGATCGAAATCCAAACCAACTTTTACTGGCAAACCATCTAAAAATCGGGAGTGTTCATGGAACCAGCGTTCTGGCAGCAACGGTGGGCCGACAACCAGATCGGCTTCCACCAGGCGCAGGTGAACCCTTATCTGCAGCGGTACTGGCCAACATTGCAGCAGGTGCCCGGCAGCCGCGTGCTGGTGCCACTGTGCGGCAAAAGCCTCGATCTGGCCTGGTTGGCCGGGCAGGGGCACCGGGTATTGGGCGTGGAGCTTTCGCGGCGGGCCGTGGAGGGTTTCTTCCGCGAGCATGGGCTTGAGGCCGAGGTGCGGCAGCGTGGCGACTTTGAAGTATGGCGCAGTGGCGACGTGGAGCTGTGGTGCGGGGACTTCTTTGCCCTGCAGGCAGAAGATGTCGGCGACTGCGCGGGCCTGTACGACCGCGCGGCGCTGATTGCCCTGCCGCCGCCCATGCGTGCGCGCTACGCGCAGGCCCTGTCGGCGTTGTTGCCAGCCGGGTGCCTTGGCTTGGTGGTGACGTTGGATTACGACCAGTCGCTGCTGGCCGGGCCGCCGTTTTCGGTGGCGGATCAGGAGCTGAGGCAGGGCTTTGCGGGCTGGCAGGTGGATGAACTGGAGCAGGCGCAGGTGCTCGGGGAAAGTCCGAAGTTTCTGCAGGCCGGGGCATCCAGTGTGTTGGAGCGGGTCTACCGGGTCTGCCGGCGCTAGCGCGGGTAAGCCTGCACAGGCAGGCACAAAAAAGGGCGACCGAAGTCGCCCTTGCTTGCCTGTTGGATCAACCGCGACGGCGCAGGGCCTCGATACGGTCTTCCAGCGGCGGGTGGCTCATCAGCAAGCCGGCCAGGCCGTGCTTGAGGCCGCCGTTGATGCCGAAGGCCTTGAGCGTGTCCGGCATGTGCACCGGCAGGCCTTGTTCCACCCGCAGGCGCTGCAGGGCGCCGATCATCGCCGAAGTGCCGGCCAGTTGTGCACCGGCTTCGTCGGCGCGGTATTCGCGGCGGCGCGAGAACCACATGACGATCATGCTGGCCAGGATGCCCAATACCAACTCGGCAACGATGGTTGCCACGTAGTAGGCGATGCCCTGGCCTTCTTCGTTCTTGAAGATGACCTTGTCGACGAAATTACCGATGATCCGGGCGAAGAACATCACGAAGGTGTTCACCACGCCCTGAACCAGCGCCAGGGTAACCATGTCGCCGTTGGCCACGTGGCCGATTTCGTGGGCCAGTACCGCACGCACTTCGTCGGGCGAGAAACGCTCCAGCAAGCCCTGGGACACCGCTACCAGTGCGTCGTTACGGTTCCAGCCGGTGGCGAAGGCGTTTGCCTCGTAGGCCGGGAAAATGCCCACTTCAGGCATTTTGATGCCCGCTTCCCGGGACAGCTCCTCGACCGTTTGCAACAGCCACTGCTCGTGGCGGGTGCGCGGCTGGGTGATGATCTGGGTGCCGGTGGTCATCTTCGCCATCCACTTGGAGATGAACAGCGAGACGAGGGAGCCGGCGAAGCCGAACACGGCGCAGAACACCAGTAGGCTGCTGAGGTTCAGGTCGACCCCGTTGGCGGCCATGAACCCGTTGAAACCGAACAGGCTCAGGGTAATGCTTGCAACCAGCACCACCGCGAGGTTGGTGGCTACAAACAACAGAATGCGCATCATGGTTGTTACGTTCTCCTGACGGATGAATTGTCGCTTACTGCGGGGTATATAAGGGGCCTGGGGTACCGTTTCAATCGGGGGACTATTTCAAACTGTGTACGGCGGAGTATGGCAGAGGATGACGCGTGGGCAGTGGGATAGAGCGTTGCAGGATGTAAGAAACAGGTGGCGCAGATAACCGGGCTGCTTTGCAGCCCATCTCCGGCAAGCCAGCTCGCACAGGGACCTCACAAAATTCAGGCCTGTGATAACCCTGTGGCTGGCTCCCATAAGCACTCCCCAATCCTCAGGCCTGTGGTGATCCTGTGGGAGATTCTATGGTT